>JALUTL010000188.1:1933-4509 GCA_027016475.1 Candidatus Heimdallarchaeota archaeon | reverse complement strand
TTCGTGGAGAGGTTGACTGTCTGCTGGAATATGATGATTACGTTTTTGTCTGTGAAGTCAAGTCACAGTCATCCAAGGATTCCATCCATGAGTTCAGAAATTTCATTGACCATAAGTTTCCGATGCTCTTTCCCGAATATGCCTCAAAGATCATTGTCCCATTATATGCTGCAATCAGCTTTGACCAAGACCATGTTCAGGAAGCGACCAACCAGCAGATCCTGGCAATACGCATATTGGGTGACATCTTGAGCTTCCGAACCTCAAGGAACTGCGGAAGAAATATTTCAGCCAACATTGCACAACGCATGTAGCATTGCAAACCATAGGAAAGCAATGACCTATCATACTGTAACCAAAAAAGATTGTCTCATTTGGAGGCTCAGAACCATGGTCACCATCAAACAGGGTATTGAAACTTCCAAAGTTACTGAACAACCACTGCAAAGGACTGTATTCCATTCAGGGATGGATAAGTTCAAAACAGATAAGGAACATGTCTGTGAAATCAAGGTGACATTATACTCCAACGGCCAACATAACATCATCATCGACTACCGGTCAGGCTACAACAGGCTCGTACCACAAGAAATGATCGGTACTGAGGAGGCAATCCTGCATACCATGCCTAAGACCGAAATGCAGACCAAGCTCTCCAAGTTCATGGGCGGTGACGCACTGAAAAAGGCCCTCAAAGAAGGCATCAAAGTCGACGAACTTGTCAAGCGGCAGCAGTTCGAGTTTTTCTACGCAATCAAGGACTACAGTTAGGCCGATTTCCTCGCAGACGATGACATCAAGGCTGTGCTGGGCATTGCCGACAATAAAGTCCTTGAGAATTACTTCGACAGAATTGTCGTACCAATCCAGGATCGGTTTGGTATATTGTTCGATCCCAACAACCCTGTAATCGACATCCAAACGATCCGCGAGGCGCCCGGCATCCATGAGGAGGTGGAAAAGCTCTACAAGGCGTTCTTCAATGCTGATGGAGATGCAGAGACAACCGGTGTCGTTGCGTCGTTCACAGACAAGGTGGGAGACATCATGCAGGGCATTTACCATGCCAATTTCGGCCCAACGGTCTTCCTTGACCAGCTGGTACAGGGAGGCAGCTATCTGATACTCTTCAACCATCTGCCGAATACGCTGAAGCCCAACAAGTTCAACCCCATCAACCACCTCTCAGAGAACGCCCTTGACCTGTTCAGGAAACGCCTTGTTGATGTATACGGATTTACGTCTGAGACGGCAGATCAATTCAAGGCAAAGCACGTCTACATGCTTCAGGAAATCTATTCGCAATCTATCGAAACATCGATCAATGCGGCGAGACGGTTGGATCGGACAGGTACGGACATTGTAATCAACTTCCGGTTGAAGCGGTCACCAGAAGAGGTGAGACAGCTCATGGATGCATACAACAGCAGGCTTCCAGAAGGTTTTGAACATATGGCTGCCACTGACGAGGACATCAGTTTGCTCCAGTCCATTGTGGACAATGAACCCAGACCCCGGAGACTGTTGACCATTGAGGACAAAAATGCCAATGAAGAAATTGCCAGCAAGTTCCTTACATCTGACAATCCAAAGGTACCGGTCGGCTTAGGCCTGCCCAATGCCAAAAGAACGAAAACAAACCTCAAGGAAAACGCCATCTCAGTTCAGTCAGTCATCAATTCCGCAATTGGAAAGCAGAATCCTTTTTCATTCACCTATGTGGTTGACTACGGCTCAGATGCGTTCGATTTCTCCACATCGAAATTCAGGTCAATCAATGACATGATTGCTGCTACGGATGAGGATCGGATCGGTTTGGCCGACCCCAATTTTGCAAATGACCTGAAAGCCATCTTCAACCTGAACAGCTTGAATGACGAGATACCGGAACTGGGCATGACCGGTGCACAATTTGTCGCACAAAACGTCAGGAACGAGCTCAGGTTCCTTGGCTCTGCAACCGACCTGTCACGGGCCGAGGAGTTTCTCATGACCGGTTACAGGTTCGATGTCAACTATCAGTTGATACCACAGCCAAACGATGTGTTTGTAATGGATGTACAGGACTTGATTCTTGACATGAAGGTCAAGCAGGGAGAAACGTTTGTCGATGCAAAGCTCGTGTTCGATGACAGCTCAAGGGAGATTGCCTTGGACGGGAGCAACTACGCATTCGGCCCAATCCTGAAGGATGCGGATGGAAATGCCCTTCCTGAACAGCCATTCCGGCTTACGGATGATGCGCTGATAGAAAAGCTGAACAGCCACAGTGCCAGAATTCAAGCATTTCTGGACAGTTACGTCAATCAACAGTCATTGCTCAAAGTGGCGGAAGGGTTTCGATTTGAAGATCAGACAAAGTTCGATCAACTGCGTAGAGTTCTAGCAGATGAAGGAATAACCAATGAGAATTTGCTCGAACTGATACAGGTTCCAGAGATAGGACAATTTCTTGAAAGGGTGCTTTCGGATGAACTTGTCAAATCAATCCGCCACTCTGATGGATCTGTAGGGTTAATGTCTCTTTTCACCAATGGAGGGTTTTATGATCTTTCGCGCGCCGTCAATCTCAGAGG
>JALUTL010000188.1:0-1923 GCA_027016475.1 Candidatus Heimdallarchaeota archaeon | reverse complement strand
GCCGGCTGGTATGCGTTGCCGGTCTCAGAGGAGGAGGATCAGTTGCAACTTTTCTCAACCTTAAGTTTATGGAATTCAAATTCGGCATTGGGTATGACGAATTCTATTCACATTTGGATGACATTCTTGCAACTGAATCCACCAATTCAGGGATGCGCCTTGCTGAAGGGCTTATCGATAAATTGTGGAGAACGAACGACCTGACCTTGGACATCCGCAACTGTTTGGATGATAGAACAATTGGTGTCTACAGGATTATGAACCTGAAGGATTCAGAAGTCACTTCAATGTGGAATTTTGCAAAACAGGATGTATCTTTTGGTGCAACGAATTCTGTTTACACATCTACGCAGTCAACCATTAAGATTGATGAAATAAATGGAATATCAAATCTGGAATTGCCTGATTTTCTCAACGAAATCCAAAAAATTGTTGCTTCAAAGAAAACAACGCTGCTTGGCAATGACAACAATGTAGGTGTACATACCATGAAGCTTTATGGCGTTGAGTTGCCTGTTGAAAAGATAGTTTACAAAAACCATGAATTTACTTTAGGTGGCTCATATGTCACCTTATTGAGACCTTTTGGGGAACATTATCCGACCAAACGGATGGCTCCCGCAAATTGGGAAAACGTATACTATCAAAGGGCAACCTCACAGGAAGTTTTTTCAAATATATTTATTCCTGACCTTCCGTTCAGCGACAAGCAAAAAACTCCCGAGGAAATCCAAAACCTCCTGAATCATCCGAAATATTCTGCAATTCGAAATGAGATGCTTCAGAATGATCCTGAAACGCCTTATAGGATAATTGAAGGGTTGTTCTACTCAAATGACCAAATCCTTGTTGGAAAATATCTGTCACCGGCCTTTGAATATCTTTCTCCACAATCTCAGAAATTCGTAAAGGACACTGTATTGCAGAATCTTGACATAATCAAGGACGGGATAAGGAAGAATATGGCGTATGCCACGCTCAGCGACAATTCCAAACAGTTGATCGATCAGGCCTTGCAACGATTAAATCTAGATGACAACGCCATTATGCTCTATTACTTTGATTTGGTTCAAAGGGCTAAAGGGGATATGCAGATTGCCCAGAAGCTGAATTGGCTTGATTACTCAGAAGAAACGAACTCATTGGTTGTCAATGAACCACTGTTGCAGCTCCAAGACAAATACACCGGAATCATCGCCTACCTTCTTGAAGGGGAAAATATGGTGCTTCAAAACGGTGAAAACCTTTTCAGAATCTCCGATGTCGTCCTCAGACAGCCAAAAAGATGGACTGTGCAGAACAAGCTCCTGACTGCTCTTACGTACAAGGATCAGTGGACACATTTCAACAATATCATGAAAAGATACAGCCACCTGTCATTCAAGAAGTTCATGGATCAACATGATGCATGGAAAAAAATCACACAAAATTCAAGAATCAATGGCATAGTCAAAGAAGGACAGGGAATCGGATTGGCCGAAATTATGACCATGCTCTGGATGCAGGGAAACCATGCCATGCATGGGATCAACGGAGACCTGAAAATAATTCCTATAGGAAGGCCCGAATGGACGCCAATCAGGACGTTTATCGCTTTCAACCCAAAAGACCATGCACAGGAACTTAAAAATCTGAGATACAATGATGAAGCAATTCACATCATGCAAATGATGTACCTCAAAACCAAAACAATCTCTGACATCATTGACGCAACTCTCGACCCTGCAGCTCTCATCAATAAATTGGGACAACTGCTCGATGACGCTAAAGCTTCCGGAAATGAATTGGCAGATGCACTCGCTGCAATCTTGAAATGGATGGACTCCAAAATCGGAGACACCATCGACCAACAAAAATCTTTGGACGATTTTATCCCCTAATTGTCTCAATACCTCATAAAAAACTACAGGGACAGCATCACAA
>JALUTL010000187.1 GCA_027016475.1 Candidatus Heimdallarchaeota archaeon | reverse complement strand
ATTTATAAATATTTATAAAATTGATGCAACATGCTCCATAGGAAAAAACTTTGCCCTGAAAAATCAAAGGAACAGGATTTGCCAAAACTAAATTTGTTCAGCTAGGCTTAAGGTAATGAAATTTTTCATTTCACTTTGCATGATATTCCGGACATATAAACCAAGACAGATTCAAGTGAAAACAGGCCAGTAATGTAATGTGAAAAATTCAATGTTCTGCTCTTTAATTGTTGATCAATTACATATTGAATTAAATAAAAAGGAGGAGCAAACTTGTTGTTGGTTAAAATATCAGATCATAGTTCCTTTGCAGGTTGCTCGTCGGTCTCTTCAATTGTTTGAGGTTGGTCGGATTGCTTGTTTTGCTCGGCTTCTTCCTGCACCGGTTTGACATCACGACCACAATGCGAACAGACTTTGTTCTTGCGGCTAATAAATTCATCACAGTGAGGGCATTTTCTCTTCATTCCCAACAAGTTGAAAGAGTAATCCCAAAGTAAATTTGCCCCTTGCGCGAACAATAAGGCACTAAGCACTGAAACCAATGAGATAACTATGTCCTCTACTGTCGAAGTTTCGATGACGATGTTTCTCAACGCCACTACAGGTTTGCTAATTTGTGGTTGCTGATTGAGATGTAATCCAGGGTTCATTGTTTCAATTTCAACCGTGGATGTAATTCCGTCCTTCTCTGCAATTATCATTAGGGTATAATTGCCGGCTGGAAGTTTACTTACATCAACGCTAAAAGTATAAGGAGAAAGATGCTTCTTCTCAGGGTCTAGCGGGATTATTTCATTTACTTTTTCATCAGCCCATGTAATTGAAACAAGGGCATTGACAACCCTACTGAACAGGTCACTGACAGAAACATCTACAGAAATTGGCGGAATTGACTGTTGAACAATGTTTGCTTCCTTGACGCTCAATTGGACGGGATTTGCAGTAATTATCAAAGAGTTGGGATTAACGGTCAACGGCCGTTGAATTGTTCTGACTGGGTACAGTGAAGAGTTCAATGTCATTTCGATGGTTACATTTATTGCTTTAAGGTCAGAGGTAATCTTTCCTTGATTTGAGAGAATTGCAAGATTGCTTAATGCAAAAAGTTCACTATCTCTCAAAGTGATTGTTGCTTCTCCATCTAAATCAGTGAAAACCGTATTTTTGATGCCAGGAAGCTCCTTGATTTGATAGTGTATTGCTGCATCCTTGATTGGATTTTGTTGTTGATCCAACGCGGTGACCGAAAATGTAAATGCTTCAGTTGTCCCTTGAGTAAGTTCCAATGTTGCAGGAGATACCCTTAAGTTAACCCGATTCAGCAGGATCCGCACTGGTACAACAATTATTCTTTGCGCTAGGTCGAAGGATTCAAAGTTTGTTATGTTCAAGTAGAGGGGAATCTCTACGAATGGGGGTATTGGATCCTGACTGTATAATTTTGTAAGATTTATCAACTTGTCCTTACTCAAGTCGGAAACTGAAAAAGTGAGTCGGAGTCTCCCTGAAGTGTCAGTTCTACCAGACCGAATGTATTTCTGATTGAATGCTGAAGTTGAATCTTCAAATGGTAATCCTAATGAAGCGGAAACTTGGAGAGAACTAAGGACGCTTCCAGTTTCATCAATAAGGGTGATATCAGTTTCAAAAGAGGTGTCTGAAATTGAGAATGACTGCAATGGAAATTCGGCTCTCGCGTTTCCTATTGCACGGAATTCAAGGGTTTGTCTCAGAAGTGTAAGTCCTTCCGTAGAGAGTTCAATTATTACGTCATAAGTGCCTCTTTTTTGGACTTGGTACGTAAATGGAACAAACAACGACTGTTGGGCATTGAAGGCATCAAGCAGAACTTCCTGTGTTTTGATATAGTTGAAATCAGGAATCGAAACTTTGATATCAAAAGAGAAAGGTTTGAATGGATCCCACCATATCCAAGTACCGTCTGCATTCAGTAAATTCACCCCTAATGTGACTTGGGCTTCTGATCCTACAGGAAGGTTAGGCTGTTCAATTACGAGCATTTCTACAGGAAACATGTCTATCAAGACTGTGGCAACAAAGGTGTTGGCTAAAAATATGTTCTTGTCGATTTCATTGTTGTCGACATCAAATTTTCTTCCTAAGTCGTCCCAATAGCCAAAATAGAATTGTTCACGCTGATCAAAAAATTGGTTGTGCAACGCATTCAATCCACTTAAAGACCTAATTTTCCATGATCTTTTTATTGCCTTGCCGGACAGGCCGGGATTGTAAGTCTCCCAATTTACAGCAAGCCTGTTGATTGCAAAAATTGCGGCAACATTATCGATGTTCCGTATGATCTTTTCATTTTGTGAGGTGTCTGTAGTGTTGACTTTCGAATACAATAGTGGAGAAGATGAGTCATCTGAGGAAAATACTTTGAGAATGTTTTCCATCAAGTCGCTTGCTAAAGCCAAGGTTTCTGTTGCATTCTTGCCGAGGCCATTTGAGCTTACCCCTTGTTTTGCATAAGTGTTCAGGTGGGAGACAAAGAAACTGTTGCCAATTAAATCTACTTCATCAGATGGTTGACTAGTGCCAGTGTTATAGGACGATGCAAGCAATCCTGCCGGGTGAATATTCATTCCTAACACCTTTGTGATATTCATATTTGAGCTGACATAACTTACAATATCGTCCATTTCGGCGGTATTTCCTTCCCAAAAGAAAGTTTCTGCCAACAATGCATATGATTCCAAAGAGTTTGTTTCAGAAACTACAATCGATCCATAATCATTTATGTCAAAGACATTAGTATTTCCGTCCTCTGCATAGTCTGTGATTGTCAATCGTTCACGGTAATCCCCTTGTCCCTGTTTGAACATTGCAGTTATCCTTTGAACAATTGTGGTTTTCAGTGCATTTAGAGCAACTGAATCAAAGGGAACTACCCCTTGAAGAGAAAAGCTGGTTATGAACCAATTTATCTCATTCATTGCTACAACCAAATAAATATTGTCTCGAAGATAAGTGACAAAGTCTTGTCCAGCTACATTTGATTCTGAAGGACGGTAAAAGAATAAACGTGAAACCGGTTCCAGCATTGCATCTTCTGCGGATTTATATAATTGGTAGGCAAGGTTGACGTATTTGGCTATGTTGTCATTGATTTGTGTCTCATTAGAATTATTCGTTTTCACTATAATTTCTGCAGACTTCAAAAGTCCATATACGGAAAGGCCTATCACTTTCGCATAATCGGGATCTTGAGGCGTCATTTCACCCAAATTGACCGAAGCATTTTCCAAATTCATGAAACCGTTCGATGTCAAGTATTTTTGAATTTGAGAGATTATATTGATTGGATCAGATTGCACCAAACTTGTCTTTTCGTTTTCACGAACAGCGCCTGCCTCATAGTGTTGGATCGTGATGTTCAACTCCACAAATTCACCAGTTCCAAATTCAAAATCTGTAAGATCTACAGCAGAAACCGAGATATAATGGTCACCAATTTTTTCTGCGGGATAATCCGTTTTCATGGGCAGGTCATAGTCTCTAGTTGATTTGAACTCAACCCAATCTTCAAACCCACTTCCTTGGAAGACATCATAGACAACCTCGTATTGGCTTTCGTCTATGGAAGTTCCAGTTGCAGCATCGACAGTGACACTTACTGGAGAGCTTTCATTGATGTCAAACTTGAAGAAAAGGTATGGTGCTGTTGAATTTAGCTGAAACTCTACAGACCCTTTCCTGACATTTCCCGTTTTGGTCATTGGGATGGCAATTGCATCTGAAAAATCCGTTCCTACTTGAGGTGTTGGAAGTATTTCGTTCTCTTCTTCCATTTTGGTCTCAATGGAAGGAAGTGGTGTTTCAATATGGTCTGAAACAGTAATTGTTGTGTACGTTCCTTCCACGGATGCAAATGAAAAGAGCAGTAGAGAACAGATGAACATTGTAAAAAAAACTTTACTTCTGTGGTTCATTAAAGACTTCTGATAATACCAAAAAAAAAACATGTCGAGGGTGATCAGGACTAATTTCATTGTATTGAAAATTTCTTATGTCAATCTATGGAAACGTTGTATTTTGATTACCACAGGCGTTTGTATCCAAATAACACCCAATTAAGATTAAATTATCCTTGAAAGTCCATCTTCTCTGAGAAAATCCTTGATTTTGGTGATCAGCCTGTTTTCGTCTGATGTGATAATCCCATCTTCTCTTGCCTTCATCATAACCTCCTGAATTACACGATCAAACATGTCCTGAACTTTGTTCCTGAATTCGAATTCATTGAGCTTAATGTAGTCTTGAAATTGGTTTTCCATTGACCAGAGTGCGAACCGAATTCTTTCAATTATTGCCTCCTCCTCATCGGTGACGATGTTGTCTTCCATTGCAAGAGTCACCAGTGTGTCTAAAAGCCTTGACACCCTAATTTTTATTTCTTCAGGTTTCCAATCCATATGTTTCAAAAACTTTTAATGGGTATATTCTTTTCTAATTTGGAAAACAGTTTTGACGAAAATCTGGACTTCA
>JALUTL010000186.1 GCA_027016475.1 Candidatus Heimdallarchaeota archaeon | reverse complement strand
TTCTGAAAGGATAGACCAAGTAACAAAGAACATCGACAAGACACAGCAGGAGCTTTCTGAAAGGATAGACCAAGTAACAAAGAACATTGACAAGACACAGCAGGAGCTTTCTGAAAGGATAGACCAAGTAACAAGGAACATTGACAAGACACAGCAGGAGCTTTCTGAAAGGATAGATCAAGTTACAAGGAACATCGACAAGCTACAAGACGAAATGAAGGAATTTAGGGATGAAACGAGAAAATTCCAAGATAATATGAATAAAAAGTGGGGTGAATTGGCTAACAGATTTGGGACACTAGCTGAAGATTTGATTGCCCCGAATCTTCCTAGCCTAATCACAAAAGAATTCGGATTCAACGAACCACACTTTTTAGGACTCCGATTGCGAAAAAGGTTGAAAAAGCAGAATCTTCGAGGTGAAATTGATTGTTTGCTGGAGTATGATGAACATGTCTTCATCTGTGAGGTCAAATCACAGTCATCAATAGAATCCATCCATGAATTCAGACAATTTCTTGATCAAAAATTTCCTGTTCTCTTCCCAGAATATGTCTCAAAAAAAATTGTTCCAATCTATGCCGCTATCGGTTTTGAGCCAGATCATGTTACGGAGGCAACTAACCAAAGAATAATGGCCATAAGAATACTGGGCGATATCCTGAGCTTCCTAAACATCAATGAACTGAGGAAGCATTATTTTCATTAACTAATGACTTTTTGTTGATATGATTTGTATCCCCATACAAATATGTAAATGGGTGAAGCGAAATCCGATCTATTTCAATATAATCTTTTTACTTTATCAAATCATTTGAGATTTTCTCCATTGACAACATATTTAATCGAATGTTTGGAAATCCCATTATTTATGTTGGATACTGTTAGAAATTTGGTAGACAAAATCGATAGGACTGAAGTTCAATTTTTGGATGCAAGAGTCTATACTTCCGAAATCTTAAGTCTGACCTATCGAAAAGGGAATCCTAGCAATGTCTCCAGTGAAATTAGATCAGGTGTTGCCATCCGTGCCCTTAAAGATGGTGCGTGGGGCTTTGCCAGTGTAGCATCTTTGGATCCTGTAGAAATCCGCAATGCTATTCATGCTGCAATAAAGATGGCCAAGGGGCTGTCTAGCAGAATTAGAACTAAGGCAGAAGTTACTACTGATGTTGCTTACGAAGCATACAACGAATACAAACCAAAAGAGGATCCCAGAGAATATGATTTTGAGTTCAAAATGGGTTTGGCCAAGAAGATTGACGACATATTAAGGAATTATGACCCATCAATCAAAAGCTCATCTGGAAGTTATTCAGAAATGATACAGCGTGAAGAGATTGTCAACACAAATGGAACAAATGTTGTGACTGATTATGCAGCTCTCCGCCTCTTTGCTGCCGCAAGTTCACGGAGAGGTGATGTAATTCAGAATGTGAGTGATTCTGTTGCTACCAGCGGTGGATTGGAACACATCTTGAAATGGGATATTGATGAAAATGCGACCAAACTGGCCCAACGCGCAGTCAATTTGTTGGATGCGGTAAATGCACCTGCAGGTAAACAAAACGTCCTGTTAGACCCATCAATTGTTGGTGTCTACATTCATGAAGCATTTGGTCATGCATCAGAAGGTGATGCAATCCTCTCAAATCGTTCAGTACTCAGAGACCAAATCGGAGAGGTTATGGCCATTCCTGAAATAAGCGTATATGATGATCCTACAATTCCTGGGCTAAGAGGAACGTTCCTTTACGATTCTGAAGGGACACCAACAAAAATGCGCAAGATCATCGAAAATGGAAAGCTTGTTGGATACCTCAACGATCTTCAGACTTCGACTCAACTTGATCAACCGATCCTCGGTGGTGGACGTGCCCAAGATTTCCGGCACACTGTCATGCCAAGGATGGGTAACACCTACATTGGTAATGGTGACAAGACTCTGGAAGAATTGATTGAAATGATAGGTAATGGCGTGTATCTGCAAAGCTCATATGGAGGCTATGTCAATCCAATAACTGGTGAATTTTTCTTCAGCAGCCAAGGCGGTTATTTGATAGAAGACGGACAACTGACAAAACCCATTCGGAATTCTGGTCTATCAGGTATGACCTTGGACGTATTAAAAAACACCATCGGGGTTGGAAACGATCTAGATTTGGAAGCTTTTCCAGGAACTTGTGGCAAACCCTCCTTGACAGGGGCACAAATGGTTCCTGTTTCAGCAGGTGGACCACATATCGCTGCAAAGGATATCGTTGTCGGTGGAAGATAAAAACCATCAAGTGTGTTCCCAAGCCAAGTTTTTTTAAGAGTGGCATCTAATTTTCTGTTAGTAGCGTTACGCTATAGGAGCAAAACAAAATGCCGAGCTGTCCAGATTGCGGAGAAGAAAGAATGACAAAACATACACCCTACTATGTTTGTACAAGGTGTGGGTTAAGCTTTAAACCAACAGAAATTCAAAAGGCTAGAGACAGAGCCAAAAGGGAACTTCAACAAATCATGACACGGGATGAGGAAAGAGAAGTAGAAAGGAAGCGAAGAAAACAAAGGGATTATAGACGCTGGTTTGAAGGTAGACAGGATGACTAATGGGGAAATCCTATGGATCGTCCTGATCAATTGCAAGTGATAGAGAAACAATGGTTTGGCTTTGGGCCATATACCTTACCTACACCTGCAATAAGTGGAGTGATAAAAACTTATCCTGAAGATTTTCAAGTGGTTGAAATAGATGAATATGGAAAAAAAGTAGATGGTAAAGGCAGATACAATGAAACTGGATCATTCCTGCACTTCCTAGCCTACCGAATCGACATGAACCATGATGATATGATCCACCGTTTGGCTGACTTTTTTCAAGTATCAACGGATGATATTGGAACTGGAGGAATAAAGGACAAGAAAGCAGTTGTCATTCAGGAAGTTTCCGTATTCAATCCAAATCAAAACCGAAATTTTCAGGAGGCAACTATTAATCCTTCCCTGAAAATCAAACGGCTGGGGTTTAATAGAAGGGGAATGGTCAAGGGGCATATTGGAGGAAACCACTTCAATATCGTCATAAGACAAGTGAACCCCAGTTCTACCTCGAAACTTAATGAAATGTTGCAGAAATTGTCAGAATCTGGTGTGCCAAACTATTATGGACATCAACGATTTGGGGCGGATCGACCAATTACATGGATGTTCGGCAAAGCACTTCTGATGGAGGAATATGAAAAGGCTGTTGACATTTATTTGGGATTAGAACCATTATATAGTAGAGATGGATTTAGAACTGTTTGGCGAGACACACATGACCCAAAATTAGTACTTCAACATGGAGATTACATTCCTCAATATGAATACAAGATTCTTCGTTCATTACTTCAGAATCCTTCCGATTATAGAGGAGCGTTAACCAATCTTTCGCCTTTCCTCATTACTTTTGCAAAACGCTCATTTGTTTCATTTCTGTGGAATAGGTATCTTACACTAAGATTGAATTCTGATCCAAAACAACCTCTGCAAGGCGAGAGAAAAGTGGTTGAGGCGGACGGCAAGATTAATCTAGAGGTGGCATTACCCAGCAAAAAATGGCCAAAACCGCTCAATGACATATGGGACGAAATATTTGCAGAAGAACAAGTTGATGTATCCCTTTTCAAATCCATGAGTCATAGTGCCCGTAAAGTAATTCTTTGGCCGAGAGGACTGAAAGGAAGGATTATTGACAATACAACAATTTCATTGCAATTCCAACTTATGGCGGGCCAATATGCAACAGTTGTCCTTAGAGAAATAATGAAGACAGCACCTGAGTCGTTTTGTTAAACGTACGCATAGTGGGCGTTCATGCCAAAAAGTTCCTTGGTGATGCTTGAAAGGACATCCTGAGTCATTGGCAAGTTCGGCTTGTCTTCCTTTTTGATCTGCACCTTGATCTCCTTCTCACCAAATGGTGGGATAAATACGGTGCTGGTTCGAACAGGCTCCACAGGGCTGATCAGATCTTCAACCAGTTTAGAGACTTTTGTTGGCATCTCGATAAGAAACACATCGTTCCCCACTGCATCGCTCAATGTGTTCATAAGAACTGCACCTGATTTTTCAAACTTGGCTTTATCTCCTGGGTTAATAATCAGGTAGGCCCCCTTTCTTGTAACGATGATCTTGTTCAATGTAATGCTGTTCAATTCCTTGTTTTGTTTTGCGGCATGGATGATTACTTTTCCAATCTCAATATCCAATTGGCCTGCTTCGCCTGTCTTAATTTTTTTTGAACAGGTCAAGCATAAGTCGTTTGTAGTGATGCACATACGGTCTAGAGTAAGTTTCATTTAATTCCTCCTGTTTACTTTGGTAATGAGGCAAGCGCACATATTTAACAATATGAATCATCATTTTTAGATTTTTATTTAGGAAGTAATTTCCTTAAAACCTAAAATTTTTGCGACAGTCAACTACACAATTTCTACAGAAATTACTGAAAAAATAGGGCAGTAGGTTCTACCAATCAGCTAGA
>JALUTL010000185.1 GCA_027016475.1 Candidatus Heimdallarchaeota archaeon | reverse complement strand
AAACACATGTTTGATCAAAAAGGGTTATAATTGCCAGTCCCCTGTTACCCATATGTCTCTACTCGCAGCAATTGGAAACGGAATTCTCTATCTAGTAATCTTGGCAGTTGCATCTGAATTTTTGGCTAAAGGTGCAGAGGTTTTGGAAACAAAATTCGGTGCAGGATTTGTTGGTTCTGTGATTTTGGGATTTGTTACGATGTTGCCGGAATTGATTTTTGTTCTCATTGCAGTTAGAGAGGGTGAAACAGAAGTGGCACTCGGATCTGCTGTAGGAGGCAACATTCTATTGTTTACAATTGGTTTGGGTCTAGTCATACTGATTGCCTTTTGGAAACACAAAGAAATAATTGAAGTGCCCCGCCTTCTCCGTGACGATTTATGGTATCTTTTTATCTCATCAATCGTGCTGTTTTTCGTTGCCCTTGATGGTCATTTTGACTTATTCGAAGGAGTAATTCTTATGTTGCTTTATGTGGTTTTTGTAGGACACCAATATTGGGAGACCAGAGCCTATCCATTAGGGTATCATCATGATGACGCAAAAAGGTATGAAAATCATGATTCACATGAATCGAAAAAGCATGAAACAGATGCTAAATATTGGATAAAGAATTTTTCATTCATCATTATTGGAGGGGTTGGCATAGTATTTGCCGCAGAGCCATTTGTTGAGGCTATAGTGGAAATTTCTTTGGAGACTGGAGTCTCTGCACTCTTTTTGGCATTAGTTATTTCCCCGCTGGCATCCGAGATGCCTGAAAAAATTTCTGCCTTCGTTCTTTCTTTCAAATCAATGAAGGGTGCTGAAATGGCGATTGCAAACTTCATTGGATCGAAGGTTCAAGCAAATTCATTGCTATTTGGAGGCATGGTCGTCTACTTCTTCATGCTTCAAAATCAGGCTATGGAAGTGGGTGAAGTGTTTTTGGATATAATGGTTGCAATCATTTCCACTCTGTTTGGAATCTTTGTTCTAATGGATTTGAAGCTCCATAGACGTGAAGGGCTTTTGGTTTCCTTCCTTTATGTTGTTTGCATTGTTGTTTTATTCTTAAAATAATATTCGAAGAACAGGTAAGCTATTCAGCGACTTTGAATGAGAAATATTATATGGTTCACAGTTGATTGAATTTAGTGGAAACCCTTTCTATTGGTATTCTCGGAAAAAAAAACAGTGGAAAATCGACTTATCTTTCAATGCTAAAAAATGAAATTATATCATCAAGGTGCGAAATGGATGTTGATGTCTGCATCTTGGAACAACCAAAAGCATCAAGACAATTAATTTGTTATGAATTTGACAGCAAAAATCTTGATAATCCCGTTTTGAAATCGCTTCTCAAAAATTTGAGCCGTTATGTACTAATCCTTGATTCAACTGACGAACTATCTTTTGATAAGCTAGATAAATCATTCCAATGGATTTTGTCAAATCAATCTATGATGCATCCGCGTGTTGCAATATTTTTGAACAAAACCGATCAGAGGGAACACAACACGATTTCTTTGGATGAATTTGAGAAGCTGAAGGCTTGGCTATCCAAAAAGGAGGAATTTTCTGAGATAAAGATCTCACTTTGGGAAGGCTGTGCATTATCAGGACAGAACGTTTTGGAATCCTTGAACTGGCTGACTTCAAAAGAAGACGTTGAATTTGTTGGTCAAGATAAAAAGCAGTATGCAATTGTGTACAAACTTGATGCAACCGGCCCCTCCCTTCTCCACAAAACATTTGATGAACTTCCTCTGAACTTAGAGAGAGATTTAGATGAATATATTGATGAATTGATCATCAACTTCTCAGTTGCTCTTGGCAGAGGAGGACAGTATAGCGAGGGGCTATCAATCATCCAATTGGAACAACGTTTGAGAATGGTAACCTATTCTTGGAGGATGTTGGATTATTCAGAGAATCGTGATTTTAGATTAGATCGAGGGTACTATTTGCTTGGAATCATTTGTCAACAAGAGAGTTCTATTTTGAAACTGTCATTTGTTGATTTGGAACATCGTTTTGAACGGCATAGTGATGTTCTGTCAAAAATTCCAGCCCAACCAGAATTAATCTCGAAATTCTTGTCGTGGTTGAGTGCGTAGACAAATGTAACCTTTGTACCATCGTCCAATTCCGCTAGGGAACTGATTCAGCCGCTGAAGCAGACGAGCTTCAGACTGCTAGGCGAGACGATTTCGCAGCTATCCCATCGGGATTTTCCCTTTGGGACTACTTTCTTCAGGATGTTGATTGCCCCATTGATGTCAGCATTCCATTCCGTTCCGCATTTCCTGCACCTGTACAGGCCCCGATGCACCCTGTTGCTTTTCCTGATGGTTCCGCAGGATGAGCATCTCTGCGAGGTGTATGTCTCATCCACGAAATGAACATTGATGCCATACAGCCCAGCCTTGTATTCTATGGACTTCTTGAGCATCCTGTAAGGAAATTGCTGGAACTGCTGGGAAATCCGTCTGCCCATCCTCAGCCTTCGCTTCATGTCATCCCATTCGCCAATCACAATGTTTCCAATCATGTTGCTGAGGCAATGAACTACGACATATCTCGACAGGTGATGCACAAGGTTTCTCACTATATTGTAGCGTTTGATTTGCAAAGATTTCAGTTTCTTCCCCATCCTGATGCCCTGCCTGTCATACTGAGATTTTAACTTTGCTGCCTGCTTGTTCCACCATTGATTGTATGATATGAAGCCACGTCCTTCAAGGATAAAGGCAGTCTCTCTGGTGGAGACAGCCGCCACAAGGTTGTCAAGCCCCAAGTCGAGGCTGAGGTGCTGGTCAAAGTCAAGGTCAGTGATTGTTTCTTCCGGAACATAGAGGAATTCGATCTCGAAATAGTCATTGAACTTGGGAATGATCCTGACCCCGCGGATGGGGTGACCCAAAAGATTGTCAGGAATCCTGACATGCAGGTACTGCCCACCAAGGCTTTGGATTCCTCTTCTGCCGAAACTGAGCCGAAGAAACTTCCCCTCCCGTTTGATCTGTCTTTGGATGAATTCCACCTGAAAATGGCCGTCCTTCGTCAGAAACCGCGGAGACCTGACCTGTTCATCATACTCCCCCTTCTTCTTGAGCTTGCGCAATGCAAAGTAGGAATTGTATGCCTGTATGACCTTTCGGAGGGTCAACCGTGCGTGATCCGAGGATAGGCTCAAATAGCAGGGATGATCCTTCAATTTATGGAAAAGCTCTTTGAGGGTCAAGACGTGATTGGTCTCCTGATAATGCTGCCGTATGGTATAGAGGGCAAGATTATACAGGTTCTTGGTCAATCGTGTCGCCCGGTAAACCATCTCATAGCCATTGACCTTTATCCGGAGATGGTTCTTTTGGGCCTGCACAGTATATTTGACTGCTTTGCAACATATAGGATTTTGGAGGGGTCAATTCAAAGTAAACATTTCATGTTTCAAATGACATCCGATAGCAAAAATTGTCCATGAAAAATGGTGTTTTAATTTGTATACAAAAAAAAATAGTTTTGTAGGATGGATGCGATTTATCTTTGTCATATGGTTAAGGCTTATAAAATTTTGATAATCGGTGATGGGGCCGTTGGGAAGACTAGTATCGCTACGCGCTATACTACTGGAGGATTCAAAGAAAGCCATCTTATGACAGTTGGAGCAAATTTCATGTTAAAGAATATAGATGTCAACGGTAAACAGATCAGACTCAGCATTTGGGACACAGCTGGTCAAGAAAAATTCAGGAAAGTTGTAGAATCCTACTATACTGGGGGAAAAGGAGTCATGATCTGTTTTGCCATTAACTCTCGTCAGTCATTTGAAAGCCTGAAATATTGGTATGACAGTGCGAAGAAATTTGTCCCGACTGCTCAGCTGATTTTGGTTGGGAACAAATCCGACTTAGAAGACCAAAGGGAAGTCAGCCGCAATGAGGCCGTCGCACAAGCGGAAGAGTGGGGATTACCTTATATAGAAACCTCGGCCATGCTCAATAGGAATATTTCTGATGCCTTTCTGACTTTAGCAAAAATGATAGTGGAGGAATGAACGGTTGAACGGAAAACAGCAAGCTCAACTTGAAGAGGAAGTTTCAGTAAGCGAGCAAATAGAAAAAACCTCAATTAATGTCTATACATTTTCTATGCTTGATGCTGAAAGTGGCCTGCCAATGAACTTTCCCTTGATTTTGGGTGGGGAATCGGTTATCCAAGACGAGAATGTGAAGCTTAAGGTTGAGGAGGCATTTGGCCAATTGAACCTGCAATCTCTTTTCGGCTTCGAAGAGCACATTTTCAGATCAGTTGTCTACAGCACCTTCAAGCTTCATGAGTTGGGAGATTCAATTACTCCAAATGTCTACATCCAAAAGGCATTTACCAACAATGTCTATCTGTTCAACTACCTTTCCACTCCATATAGTGATTTAAACATTGAATCAACATTTGAAGAGATTGATTTTATGAGCAGAGCCTTGTCTGGCGTTTTTCGACGAGCTTCAAAAGAGCATGAACTTGGAAGGA
>JALUTL010000184.1 GCA_027016475.1 Candidatus Heimdallarchaeota archaeon | reverse complement strand
AGAAAAATAATCCAAGTGTATTTTTTCATATCATAAATTCAAAATTAAGAATAATTAAAGATTAGAATTACATTTGTAGTTTTTGATCTGCTGGTTTATGCTTGCAATTTTGTTGGCCTGATTCATATGCCTTTAGCAGGAGTTTTGAGATTGCACATAAATAATCGATTACATCTTCACGACTTTCAAATTCCATTTTCATAATCATTCCTTCCAGATATTTTTCTCAGTGAGTTTTTTTATTAAGTCCTGGCTGATTGATATCTCGTTGAATCGCCCTGATTCTTTATCAAACTCACCTATTATAATGTCTTTCACACCTTCGACGGTGTAGACGACTTGGCTAATTACGGAATCAATGTTCTTGGCCGCAATCACACTTACACCAGTGCCAAACTGCTTGGCCCAATCAAGTACGTACGAAGCTGCATCTTTTGCTTTCATGATTCTACATACTATTACAGTATTATGAGCATTTGAATTACTTATGTCATTCAATAGCTCGGCGAATACAGTCTTTGACAAAGTCCTCCAGAGATTGCGATTGAACACCCCCAATCCCGGAAACATACTCTTTTCCCGTTTCCAGGGGGACAAGGTGCTCGTTAAGAGTGGCCTTGTCGATCACGAACAGGTACGGATGGGCATGCTCGCATTCCGGGATAATACGGAACGACTGGTTGTCCAGGAACGTGAACTTCACATTCACGGCGGCAACGCTCGACCCGTTCACCAGCACCTCAACATCGTACATCGAGGTCGAACCGCCGGAAGAACGAAGATCTGCCGCACAAAGGGGTTCAATCGCCACACCCCGTTTGATCCAGCCCTCGGTTTTCCCTTTTTTTACCGTATGTTCGATCATATATTTGAAATAGATTTCTCCAGCATCACCCCAGATTTTGTTATTGCATTCAATTTCCATGATGTCTTGTTTTCGATCACGAAAGAATTTAGAATATCCAGGATATTTGATGCTTTGTTTAAGGTGTTTCTCAAGCGATTTGCGGCTTTTTTGTATCGTCCATGATGAATGGGTCTCACCCTCGTCAAAAATAAAATAGTACGCACCACGTTGTGCCAGTTTGGCGTTTTTGTATCGCTTCAAGATTGATTCTTCGAAGGCCTTTCGCAATATAGTTCTGTTTGCTGTTTCTATCGCGAATGTCGTACTTGATTCTTGCTTGGCTGCCTTTTTACTATTTTCAGAATCTTGCCAATACTCCGCCAATGACCACATATAATTAGCATGTTTAATTAGTTCCTGCCAGTCTGATTCGTAGTTGTCGATGATATATCCCTTTACGATCCGAGAGAATGCCTTTTTGTCGGAAAGATCATATCGGTCATATATTTCACGGGCTACTTTTTTAACCAGTTTTGAGATACGTTCTCTTTCTTTTTTTTGTTTTTGGAATTCTTCAAGTTTCCGCTGTTCTTCGATTTTTTCTTTTTCGGCTTCCATTATGGCCTCCCATCTAAGAGCAGCCAATTCTGCAATGGTTTTTGTTGTATTAATAGTTCCGATCCCTAATACGTTTGCCAAGGCCTTGACTTGTTCCTTGGTTTTGAGAGAGTATTTTTTAGCCTCAGTCAATATTTTATTAATTCCTTCTTCCAATACATCTTCAGGGATTTCGATGGTCTGTAATCCTCTATTTTCAATGATTTTTTCAATATATTTCGTTTTTACAGTTCCATAGCCCAATTTATCAAAAAAGGATTCTATTTCTGGAAGATATTCCAATAGTAACGTCCCTAACGGTTCAAACACAATCTTATTGGATTTGGTTCGTTTGGGGACATAAAGAAGACCCCAATTGGTTCTGAGGGTTTCATCCTTGGCTATTGCCTCAATTTTGGTATTACAAACAGAAAGAGGGATATCATCTGGACTGGCCAATAGAACAAAGATTTGTGCTGCTCTGAATGTTTTTAGAAGATTGTCGATCTGTTTTTGATATGCTCTGGATTCTGAACCTTGCATTTCATTTTGTTCATCTTGTATAAGCACTAGTATTCCATTGGGTTTTTTTATCCAGCTCTTTAACGTATGTATCGTTTCTGGGTAGCTGAAACTTATTTTAATTTGAGGGGTTTTACCATGCTTTTTGATTTCTGATGAAAGATGATATGCCAGTATTTGTAGTATTGTTGATTTGCCAGATTCCGGTATCCCAAAGCATTTTATGATGGCATTTGACTGCTTTCTTACAGAATATTCGAAAGAGGCCCATAATTCATCCTCCACTCGATTTTTGAAAACTCTTTCCTGAAGGAAAGGATCTTCTTCCAATCTTTTCTTGAACCCCTGTTTTTCCTCAGGCCTTATGGAGAATGAGTATTTTCCAACTTTTACGGTATATCTGTCTTCGTATAAGTATTTCCCATTAGTCCCATTAGATTCTTCCGTCAAAACCATTTTATATCACCTTCATGAATATTTTGTTGATGGAATTTCAATGGCATGGTGAAAAAATCGTGGTGAACGATGAATACGTGAGAGGAATTTGTCCACTTTGCAATTATCCGATCCTCAAGGAAATTCCATGGAAATTTGTCTTCCAATTGGAAGATTGGGAAAGGTTTGTTGATTTGAATTTTGAGATGATGAAAGACGGCAAATTGGTACATGAATTTTGTTTGATATTTCCAGGACATTTCAATCCACCTTCCGAAAAATCCCGAAAAATCTCCGGCGTAACTTCATAGGATTTTTTATCCCTTCCAATTCTCGAAACAGTTTTTCATCGAATGGTTCTATAAGTTGTAAATGATCTTTTTCACCTCTTCCTTTATGTCCATGAGGAGATGACTTTTCATCTTTTGGGCGACCTAATTTCCTCTTTATTAATTTAGGGAGAGGATGTGAATTGAATCTATAAAACATAACCGATGACTTTTTTTTAGGATCCTTGATTTCGAGTCGAGCTTTTTTAATAGTTTCTTTTTTTGTTGTTTCATCTAAATTGAATATCATGAAACCTGTCAGAAATTCATTTGCAATTATTTCCAAACGTCTAACGATTCTTCCTTTCCTATCTTTCTCTTTTTTTTCCACAATAGGATCCATCCATATCGCCGCTTTTTTCAGAGGAGTTAGCAAAACATTATCCACTTTTCCGGGAATGAAATTCATGAGGTCCTGGATATTTTCGGCACGACCCAGCCAAAAATTATTCCAAGAGTCTAACCCCCGGGATCCAACACTGGTTTGGAAAAAAGTTCGGGAAATGGACAGATTGACTAAAAAATTCATCAGCTTGCTCATAATTTAATCTTACAAGGGAAAAATACAAGAGCATTTGAATGACAAGAGTATGTCATTTGAAGGCGTCAAGCACCGTGTTTTGCTTGGGAACGTAAAGATCATTTGGGCTTGGCAGCTGCATTGGTGGATTGCGGACTTCAAAGGATATTCGCAATACCTTGGAGGCAACCCTGATAAAACGATCCGTTAAAACGTGAAGTATTTCCACAAAGTCGTAATCTTGATTGCCGCTACGTTGTTCCTTATCGACTGCTTGGATAAGTTGCTTTATGTCGTCCAAGTGGTCCATGAAATAGTCAGGAATTTGGCGAGGATCGGCGTAATCATGGACATAGCTTTCCAGGATTTTTCGGGAAATTTCCACACTCTCACTAACGGAAATCCCTTCTTTTTCTGCCCGTTCACGGAAACCGAATATTTCATCACGTAATTTTTTCTTTTGCTCCAAGTTCAATTGACCGGATTTGAAAGCCTGTTGACCGAATTTGCCTAAACTGATTATCTGGTCCAGCACGGCATTATAATTGTAGGACATATATTACACCTCCAATAGCTACGATGGCGATTATAGCAAGAATCAGTCTTTTACGGGCATATTCCTTGAACGAGAGGATGTTCCACGTTTTCCGTTCGATTTTGCGTTTGTCATAGTCGTATACGAAGGGAGCACTGAAAATCAAGAGGATCAATCCACTGGCCATCATGATTTCAGAATCATCCAATACCTTATTTACAGTGAACGAGAAAAAAAGGCTAATTGCGGGAAATGACGTGTTTTGATATTTGGCGACTATGCGACCCTTATATGCTCCAGCCACCAACTGATTTTTGTCTACTTTTATATCATCCACATAGTCACCCGGAATCCAACCGGAGAAAGTGCCAGAATATACCACAAAGCTGTCATTTTCCGAAGAAATCATAAGTTCAAGATAGCTCATGTTGAAATTTACTTGGATTGAAATCGAGAGGTCCCGGCCCTCGTTGATCCGATTGTCATAAAAAACACGGAGCAAGTCATTAGACTTGGATACACGTTTGGCGGATACCGGAACAGACAGCATCAACAATATAAGAAAAAGGGCAAACCAGTTTTTCATTGCATGACCACCTTTTGCGAGTTGGTTTGATTATGGGCAATGTCTCTGAGACGAGATTTCGTATAAGTGAATGCAAAAATGGCAATGGCAATGGACATGACCGTCACAAACAATACATAGAGGAAACTAGCCCATTCACCCATTTGTTGAAGGGACTGCTTGATGGTGTTGAAAAGGAACATTCCAATGGCAAAAATAAGCAGGAACGGGAAGAAACCGGCCAAGGCACTTGCCAAGTTGGTATTTACGGGATTGATTGCAGATTTGGATTCGGATCCAGGAGAGTATACGTCTACAAGGCTACCTTCCTTCAATATCTTGCTGAGCTTGGCGGCGACAACAATATTGAATTGATTGACGTCACGGTTGGCAGCCTTCATCCAAGATTGCGATTCTTTCTCATACTTATCCCTCTCTATTTCTAGCTGTGAAATTTTGGTGTGTAAATCGTCTACCTCGGCCCGTTCAGATTCTAGTTGTTCTTCGATCTTACGCCTAAATTCGCCATCTTGCATTTCCAATTCAACGGCTTCCAAGATGTCGTTAAGTTGGCCGGATGTTGCGTAGTCGCCATGCTTTTTCAGGATCCTATTTTTTTCGGTTTGAATTTCCTGTTCTAAGTTTTCCAATTGGGTAATCAATTTTTCTTTTTCATCCTTGGATAGATTACCGTTGGAATGCTGCAAATTATGTTTCTGAATCTCTAGGAGATATTTCTGTTTGCGGAAATTTTCAATATCTTTGGCATATTTCAACCTTTCAGCCATTTGCTGTACGGAGTATCCCCGGATCTTCTGGAATGTTATTTTGGAGCTTTTGATCTGGATTGGGGGAACCTCCCCAAAGAACCTCATAACCTCCCCGTTTATTGGATGCGTGAAACTCCTGTAAATGGCAATATTGGGGGCATCCTGGAAGAAGGTTGCGACATGCACCAAATCCTCACGCATTCTTTTCATTTCATAGTAGAATGTGCTGGCAATGGCCAAGGCAAAGCCAAGGATCATTCCGAAGAAGGTAAGGGTCATGTCGATCTGGACATCCGCAGCTATTATGTAAACAAGGATACCAATGAGGGTCCAACTTATACCATACCCAAGGTTAGTTATACGTTTGTTGGCCGCGGGATCTACTTGAGACCTTGGCACCAAGTCAAAAAGACTAATGGCACTTATATTCGGATCTTTAGTCCGAAATAAAAAAGGTTGCCAATTTTCAAGTTTGCCATTACGGTATTCTTGACATAATATGAGTTCGGTAGCACCGTTTGCGTGAATTGTTTTGCTACTATATATTCTCCCCCTATATTGCATTATCACGCCATTTTCGGTTTCATAATTAACATATGAATCATGAGCGATAACATTCAAAGGAGCATAATGTGAAACTCCAATTTCTGGATCCTTTTCAATTAAAACGGGATTTATTTCTAATTTGGTTTCAGACATCTGTCCGGATGACCGAACCGCAGCACGGCCATTCCGGGATGATTAGCTAATCACTCCAAATATCTCGGTTAACACCTCCGACATATTTCTCAACGGCATTTGGAACGAATGACATAGTTACTATGGTCTCCAGTTTGCCTTTCTTTTGCTTCCACTCAGGCACTTTTTCCACCTGTTGGATGTTCGTATCACTGGCAAGTAAAAGATCCGCAATATCCCCGACAATGGGAATTGCGCCAATTAGTGTATCTTCCAATTGTCTTACTCGGTTACCCTTGTTTGTTATCACTTTGACAAGGTTGGGGACATCTCCAATTATCGGTACAAGGTCGATGCTATCCTGCAAAGCCGCCTCATTTCGATTTTTGGCAGGTTGACCCACTAACGCACGTGCCAAGGCGGGTCGGAAGCCTTCAGGTTGTCGCATTATTAACGGCAGGTTCCGCAGGAAGCTTTTCAGACCCACAAGATCACCTCATATTTTTAGACCGGATTAAAACCATTGCACCAGCCACAAGGGCAATGGCTAAAATTATCCACTTAAGATTTGACTTGAGACCTTTGAAAAAGTCTGGAGACAACTTGGCTATGAGACTGGATGGTAATTCGGGCAATCGCCCCGCAGAATCTTTCATCTTATCCCATACAGAATTCCCAGATTTGCCGAGAGCTGTCACTGCCTTTTCTCCCCTTTCAGCTATTGCACCGATTACTTTCGGACCCATTTCTTTGGCATAACTAACCGCCGAAGATCGCAATGATGCTGCTTTAACGCCGACGGATAGTGTAATAGCCTTTAGATTTTTGCGAGCATCACGAGCAAGAGCTTGCGGATTTTTTTGGCCAGATTCATATGCCTTTTTCATTCCGGAATATACAATAGATGTTAATTTAGAAGGGAAAGTTACCTGTTCTTTCCCACTGTTCAATTTGTGATCTTGTATTTCGGATCTTTTTATACCCAATGCTGTAGCAGCAGCATTAAGTGCAACATCTTTTACGTTCCTATAGCCTACTCCCAACAATGTGCTTTTTTCTGTGCGGATAGGTACCTTTGCCGTTTTTAGTGAATTTACAATTTTTGTGGAAAATCCAGTGAACAAGGCATTTGGAGATAGAGAGGCAGCTGTTTCCGAAAAATCAAATGTGGGGGAATCCTCGAAATCAGCTGAAAATCTCACAAGACTGAATGATGTGAGAGAAACATCATCGAAATACAATTTGCTAACATAAGTGGCCGTTGTTGGGGGAGTTGGCAACTTGAAGTATACATCCTCTGCGGTGATATAGTAGTCAGTGTTTACTATGGTCTTGTTGGTTGCTGCCAATCCTGTTGAGTTGACATATTGGACGATTACAGTTGCATTGGCTGCCGAGTTCAATTGGAAGTCAGTCATCTTGATCCAATTAGCAATTGAATAGTTATAATCCGCCAATTCTACTAAATAGGATGTGGTTGTATCAATATCAGTCCCGTTTGTGTAGTGAGTTGTGACGGTTCCGGTTTGATCCCAAAGATTTGCATCCCCTTGGTCGACTGCCCTCTCATCGGGGATAATGTCATATGTACTTTCTGTCAAGTTGGATGTAGCTTTCAGATTTAGCTTGTTTAGCTTGTTGGGATTTTTTAACGCCTCAGCAAAGCTGACTGCGTTTCGTTCGGTGGTGAAGTCCAAAACAAGTGTGACTGCAATCATGCCGGGATGCGTTGGATCTTCCCAAACTTTCACAGTTCGTTGGGCATGGTTTTCAAACTTATTTTGTAGGATGTCCAATCCTTGGGGTTGCAAGGCAGAGGTAGCAGTTGTTTCAGGCAGGTACACGGTAATATTCAAATCACCGGACCATACCGGTTCATAGCCGTCTTCTATATCTGCCGTTTCGATGGCAGAAACAGAGAACGGCACAATCAAGGCACTGAGCAAAAGCACAAGTGCCACTAGTGGTAGTGTCTTCTGTTTCATAGTATGTTATACTGGTTTAGTAGAGATATGATATTTTGAATTACATCTGCATTTCATTTCTTTCTTAGGAATTCGTTGAGATGCCTATATTTTTTACGAAGCCGTAATTCGTCATCATTTATGTCATCAACTAGAGAGATGGGAGTATTTTCAAGAGTTTTTTTGGCAGCGGGTTCAATTACATTTTCGGAAATCACCTTGGACATGAACGCCCTAAATCCGAAAATGAGCAAGGCCACACCAATACCAACCAAAGTGGTGGTGCCAAAAATAGCAATGAGGATCGGGGTAAGATTCTTTTCCACCCATCCAGGCTGATATTCTTGTGGGATCGACTCGGCCACAACACCCACCGTCAAAGTCACCGCCTTCAAACTTTTTCTTAACTCCAAAGTCTTCAATTGAAGTGCAGTATACTTGATGTAATGAGTGCCGTTGTTTACGGTGGGGGGATTTACGGGGATGTAAGCCACACTAAAGTTTCCTTCAAAAGAATCCAAGAGGTAAGTACCATTTTTAGGGACAATGAAAGTAATCGATACGTTGTTGGCGGTCATGTTCACCAATGTATCGAATTGATACGGGTTTTCAAATGAAATGGTGAAAATGGGAAGGGAAATCACCAATTCGGATTCAGATACAGGCACAGTATAATTTAAAGTTTTTAAGAGAGTCCCAGCCCAACTGTAAACACTAATGTTAAGGTAAGTTCCAGGGGAATAGTATTTTTCGGAGGCATATATTGTAGTACCATTAATTTTGATTTTGGCAGTGTTGAAATCAAGTCCAACCCCAACTTCGTTGCTAAAACGAAAGTGTACCAAACTTAGGGTAGTTGGTGCAGCCGCAATGACGAAGATGTCGGTTTTAGTAATTGTTTGTGTGCCTGATATAAATACCAGAGTAACGTTCCAAGTGCCCGCATTCAGATTCGAGACAACAAAACTACCCTCGGTTGTGTTGAGTGTTGAAGTACCATTCACGTACACTTGGATGGTTGCATTTGCCCAATTCGTTGAGACACTATAGGATACTGAATCACTGCTCAATATAGGTACGTAGGTCTCGATTCTTAACTGTGACATATATTCTTCTGCTGCTTTTTGTGTGTCGAGGATAGCCTGATAGTTTGTTATGATGAGATTTACTTGTGTAGAGTTTGTGAGATCTATCTGTGTAAGTGTGCTTGTAAAATTGGCCGCCAAGTTACTGTCCATTATATCCAGCATATTTGTTATTACGGTAATATTGCCGTTGAGAGTTGTGTTTAGTGTGTTAATCATGTTTGAGATCAACGTGAAATTGCCTTCAAGATTGCTGTCTAGTATGTTTAACACATTTGTAATCGCCGTGAAATTACCCTGAAGATTGCTGTCCAAAATGTTGAGGGTCTGAGAGATACTGGTAAAGTTCCCGTAGAGATTGGAATCCAAAATATTTAGGAGAGAACTAAGGAATGTGAAATTACCTTCCATGTTTCCATCCAAAATATTGAGGGTTTGGGAAATAAGGGTGAAATTACCTGCTAAAGTACTGTTCAGATTGATCAAATTTTGAGTAATCAGGGTGAAATTACCCAACAATGCACTATTGATCAGATTTAGAGTACTTGAGATCAAAGTGAAGTTCCCGTCAAGATTGCTGTCCAGTATTGACAAGATGTTCGTGATCGCCGTAAAATTGCCTTGGAGATTGGAATCCAAAATGTTGAGCTGATCTGCAATTAAGGTAATATTAGCATTCTGACTGTTTATCTGAATCGTGACATTTTGTTGTAAATTGTTGATTGAAAGCTGAATACTACTATTTGTCGCTGCGAGATCCCCGGAGAGAGATATTATATTGTTGAACACATCTGCAAGCACAATACCACTTATTACCAATGCAGTATCAGAATTGACATTGTAAATGTAACTTACAACAGTACCATTTGTGATGGCAGCTGAAAAACCACTAGTGTCCTGGCTGTATTGTATGGTGAAGTTATAGGATCCTGGCTTTAACTGGAATTCAACAATTTCATTTGGCAACACCCATTCTGAATAGACTGGACCATTGTCGATATAAATGTATATCGGGTTCTCCTGTACATTCCATATTTTGACACTATAGAGTGTGAGCACAAGATCTATGAATCGGCTGTAACTTTCAGCTGTGTTCTGATAGAGCACATTCCCCCAAAAATCGGAAATAGTCAAATTAAATGGTTTATTTATATCCGACAGATAAAATGTGTCCCCACTTATTCTGTTTGAATTAACTTCGATGACAAATTGGCGAGTGTCAACATATTGGCCTTGTTGGTCTACGATGTTTATAGTACTAAGACCATCTTGGGAAATCGTATAGTAGTAGCTATACGAACTTCCAGTTATGAACACGTTGTCGATTTCAGAGTTATATACTGGAATATAGGTTAGGTTGTGGCTGCCTACTGTAAGATTGGCAGGGATAAGCTCCAAATCATAGTAATCCCCAATATAGATGTTGTCAGACCAAACACTATACAATAAAGTATCATTTGTGCTGGATAAAAAGAACGATGACCCAGTGTCGTACAAAGTTGATGAGATTTTGTTATAAAAACGGATAAAATCAATTTTGGCATAGTTTATAGCACTATTATCACCATTATAATCCATAAGGAAATCCAAGAGAGTATTGGAATAGGTCCCCGTCCAATCAACAGATTTGGGGAAGTCGACAGTCACCCATTGATCAAAAGATGAAGTTACATAACTGTTCGTTATTCTATTTCCCACACCCCAAGTACGCATGAAATACCCAGTAAAAGAGGTTGCAGAGTCCAAAGGTGTCTCAAGAAACATCCTAGTTCGAACATAAGGGTACTTGTCTGCATCAATGAATGGGACGGTTATTTGGAAATGAGTATATCCCCGGGCGGGATCCCCAATACCATCTTGGGTAGACAACCGCACATATCCAGACATGGACGTGTTTTCAGTACCATAAGTATTGACATTCCAATAATTCCACCCAAATTCAAAACCCCAATCAAGAGCATATTCAGTGGGTTTTTGGGGCGTGAAGTAGTTCGGAGAAAAGAAACTGCGATCGACTATTTTTAGGTAATCAATAAGAGCATAATCGGAAGAAGACCAAGCAGTTCTGAACCGATAGTCAATCATCCATGCCATTTTGGTGAGATAAGTCCCTTTTGTTGGGTCTGCGGGTTGGACGGTGACATCCCATGATTTTGCATTATATAATGCATTTGGAACATAATCTGTTTTATATGCAGGCTGACCAAAAATTCCGTCTATGTACCCTCTATTTCGGAATTCCGCATCTGTAGTAGAATATACTTTTGAGACAAAGACAACTTCATTCAGTGGAAATCCAGGCGACCAACTGGGATTTGAATATAAGTATGTGAATTTATCGGTGGTGTCCGCAGGAATCTTCAGATTGCCGCCTTCGATGGTAAGTGTCACAGTACCAGAATTGATAAGACCTTCAGTGTCTTCTTCAAAATCCATGGGGTCACCCCATTCTTTGTAAATGTAATCACCAAAGTTATTTTCGTCTGCAAATGCTCCAATTACGTATTCCTTCTCTTCTAAATTTGAGGTAAAAGTAGAGGAAAACAAACCATTTGTATCCGTTTTGCCTGTCCATTGAAAATCAGGAGTATAGAACATTGGATCGCTAGTACGATCCTGCAACATCATTGTCACATCAATATTCGGAGCAGGAGGGTTATCCCTTCCGTCCCAATACCGAAATTGGGAAGACACATAATACCGGTTATATGACAAAGTTTTGATCAAAGGATTGGCCTTGAAGATCCGAAAATCGTCTATATAGAAATCACTCACACCTGCGACACCAGATTGCAAGAGAAAATAAACAGATGCTGGAGAGGGCATCCCTGAGTATTGTACTGTACTCCCTGGAGTGATAAAATATTGAAACAAATGCCATCGATTTTTGGAAATAGTTGATAAAGAAATTTCCCCTGCAATTTGAACTGTTCCAGAGGAATCAACGTATCTAAGTTGTAAATTACGGGCACCTTTTACAACATAAAGCCAAAATTGGATATAATATTCCCCAATAGGATCTTCAACTAGCGAATACTGGCTGAATGAATCATCATCGACAACGTGTAAACTAGTTGCCCCGTCAAACACAACATCGGTCGATATTTCAACAGTGTCAAATTCATTGCCTCCGCCCCTCTGTTCCCAATCAGACAGGGTTTCAAAACCAGGAGAAGATAAATAATTTAAGCTAACATCGTCAATGGCAAGGATGTAGGGCTGCCGGGTGTAGTCCGTACCACTTGCGAAATTTAATTGATAAACAGTATTTACAGTATTATTAACAACCCAATATTTTCCCGTGTCATTCCAGCCAAAATCTGACAATGGATCCGTAGTGGTTAAGTTCCAACTCAGTGGAGAGTAAATTTTTACTCTTGTGTTGAAATCCAACACGTGGACATTTAAGATGTGATTCTTTTGTTCATTTGAGGTATATCTAAAATCACTCCTTACATTTTGTGCAACAATGTCCGGAGTAAATCTCATATAATAGACTCTAGTAGACACATAATCTACTGTAGGGCCTGATGCCAAGCTATTATGTGCAATAATTGCGTCTCCGTCATTTTGATGTAAAGCAATTGCCCTAGTAGTCCCTTGACCTCCATTATAAATGGACACGGCGATTCTATTGTCACCAGTTACAAAATTGGTAATGTTAGTGCTGCTGAGGTAAAAGCTTCCATTGAGCCATACATCTGAAGTAATGGATCCAAGATCATAAGTAATGAATCGGATATCATAGTGAAGAGTACCAGTGGTCTTGACATTTATGTTGAAATTGACATCTATGTAAGCAGCATCATCACCATTGGCATCACTAACAGATTCTTCCCAATATGATATAATCCAATTTCGCTTGTGACTGCCTAAAATTTGGCTAGTGCGGACATGTGTATCACCAAAACCATATGCATACCCAACAGTCTCCTCAATAACATAGGTTGGCTGCAAGTATTGTTCAACACGTACAGTTTCCCCTTCCCTGTAATTTGTATTTGTGATACTTGTCCCATCGTGGGACATGGTTTGTTTATCTCCTATCCGATTGTATTTCATTTCATATTTTTTACTGGAATTTGAAAGTACTTGAGAATTATTTTTGATGGTATTTGAAACGTTCAGTGGCTGAACACTTTCGGTTGGTTTTGAAAATTCAGAATTGGTTTCAGGT
>JALUTL010000183.1 GCA_027016475.1 Candidatus Heimdallarchaeota archaeon | reverse complement strand
ATTTTAAAGTTGTAATCCACTATCAACTTAAGTCTGGCATAAGGCCAAGAAAGTAAAAGTTGGGATTTAGCTATGAAAGTAAAGAACGCTGATGAAATTCGAGATATGATCATGAATCATCCCATTGAATTGCGGCGCATCTTTTCCATATCAGCACATATTGATCATGGAAAGTCCACTACGGCAGATTATCTTTTGGCGAAGGCAGGATTGATGTCCGCAGAGACCGCTGGAGAAAAGCGGATGACCGACAGTGACGATGAGGAGCAGCAGAGAGGTATTACCATTTTCACAACAGTCGTTATCCTCTCATACCAATACCAAGAAGAGGATGGCACAATCAATGATTATCTATTCCAAATCAATGACACTCCCGGACACCTTTCTTTTACTGGAGAGGTTTCCCGAGCTCTTCGAGGTTCAGACGGTGCAGTCATTTTGGTAGATGCTCTTGAAGGAATGATGACACAGACAGAAACCAACATTCAATTGGCAGTAGGAGAAGAATACTGCAAGCCAGTTCTGTTCATCAATAAGGTTGATCGTTTGATTTCTGAGCTTAAACTCGATCCAAAGGATGTCTTTTCACGGTTAGACATTATTGTGAGCCAAGTCAACAACAAAATCAAGGCAATTGTTCCTAAGGAACTTCAAAAATCATGGAGAGTGACCTTTCAAGACAACTCTGTCGCAGTAGGCTCCGCAAAAGACGGATGGGCGTTCACAGTAGAAATATTGAAAATGAAAAAATTGACACCACAGGCAGTCTTCGAAAAGTATAGCCAAGATGACAAAAAATGGCTCAGAGAAAACCTTCCATTGGATGATGCTTTACTGCGAATGGTTATTCAGCACTTGCCAAATCCAAAGGAGTCGCAAAAGTACAAGATTCCAAATATATGGAAAGGAGATCTTGAATCCCCTGCAGGACAGGCCCTTTTGAATTGTGACCCAGAAGGACCGCTTCTTGGCATGATCACAAAGATATTCATTGATCCGAGAACCAAGCGAGAGACGCTCATCGGAAGAGTCTTTTCAGGCACTCTACATGAAACAGACAAACTTCGTTTGATTAACGGAAGACAGAAGGTCAGCATCCGAAGGTTGGGCGTAATGGAAATTACTGACATCTTGGCAGTTCCAAAAATCCCTGCCGGCAACCTGTTTGCCGCTCAAGGTTTCATTTGTCCAGCAGGTGAATCATTCACGAGAGATGGTACGGACATTGTTGGATTTGAATCCATTTCGTACGTTGCAGAACCTGTTGTTTCCAGAGCAATATTCCCCAAAAAGCAAACAGATGTTGCAAAACTTGGAGAGGTAATTAGCAAATGGATCATGGCAGATCCTACAGCCAGCTATGAAATGGATCCTGAAACCAAAAAATACACAATTGAAGGAATTGATCCATTGCAGATAGAAATTCTGATTACCCGTATCAACGAGCAGGTTCCAATTGAGGTCAGTGACCCCGTTATTGTCCACAGGGAAACTATCAAGAAGGAATCAGAAATATTTACGACCAAGTCGCCAAATGGACACAACAGGATACAGCTCAAGCTTTATCCATTGCCAAAATCCATGATTGATTTCCTGAAGGAAGGAAAAGACCTGTCAATGATGGACACCAAGGAGCGTGCAGCCCTTCTTGCGTCCCATATGGATCTTGAGAGATATCCACAATTCGACGAAAAATTCTTTAGAGGGTTCTGGGCATCATCTGACACCAACCTATTCATCGAAAACACCAAAGGTGTACAGAGATTGGAGAGAATCAAGGAATTCGTCATTAACACATGGAGGCAGTTTACGAAGAAGGCAACCCTTGCAGGTGAACCCCTTATGGGTGTCCTTTTCGAAATGACTGATGCAACGGTTCACACTGACCCTGCCCACACTGGTCTCACAGAAATTATGACCATGGTTTCTGCAGCCTGTAACCTCTGTTATCTGACCGCAGAACCTACCTTGCTTGAACCGATGCTGATCATAGACGTAAAGGCGCCTTCTGAATATGTTGGTGCAATTACTGGTCTTCTGACCCAGCATAGAGGTATAATTCAAGAAATTGTAGAAGCAGGTGGCAACAACATGATCAGAGGTCTGCTTCCAACATCAGAAACCACAGACTTGGCAGATGAAATTCGTGGTGCAACTGCTGGAAGAGGTTTCTTCGGCTATCAATTCAGCCATTTCGAAGAGGTTCCACCGCATCTGCGAGATGAGAAAATCAGGTTCATCCGAGTAAGAAACGGCCTAAAGGAAGAGGTTCCAACAATGGATACATGGGCCAGATTCATCTACAAGCAAACCTAACTGTCAATCAATATCAACATTTAAAGAACTACCAAATTATCATTCATAATGCCAACCAAAGAGCAAAGAGAATTGTTTGAGAAAATTCTGGATGATTTTCATAAGGACAGATTCAAATTTATTTCAGATAGGGACGTTAACGGTACAAGAGTTGTAACACTCTCAAAATATGGTGCGACAGTTGTCTTGGTTCTTGAAGAACAGGGAGTTGCGTTTGACACCTTTGCAGATCTAAAAACCGGAATATATGAATTGGGTGACTTGCATACCTTGACCCGAGTGATGCTTGCTGTCAAAAAGAAGTGTTTAGATTTGGGTTGCAGGGAAATGAATACTACTGAGCGGCTTTATCCACAAGAACGGCAAGGAAGTGAAACAAAGACTTCTGGCCTCTAGAATATCACCCGATCAAAAATGAAGCTTCTGCTCTGGAAGAATAGCCAGAAGAGGAACAACTGAAGCGCCAACAATGTGAACAGAGAGACAGCAAATGCAATTGGATACCTTTCCGGGTTCTTTTTGATCAATCTTGAAAAACCAATACCCGTAACATAAATATACACAAAGAATGTCAGGAAAATAGGCAAAGCAACCAAAAGCAGGAACTGAAGAGAAGTTTGCTCTGCCCTAGAGAGAATCTCGTTCTGAGGGTTGAACCCCATCAGTTCCTGATACAATGTGCCAGAAAGAACCTGTGTAGGCACAAGAATCAACAGTGCCATTCCTGCCAAGAAAGTTGAGGTGTTCATATAGTTTCTGTTCAAATTGCCAGTCATCACTCCAATCAGTAACGGCTGAACTAAAAGGTAGGTCAGTAATATCAAGATTTCAAACAACAGAAAGCCAAGCCACCATCGTTCAAAACCGAACGCTGCAACATTGGTTTGAAGCGAGCTTTCACTGAGCGTATTGAAACGGAGATGGTAGAAGAACCCTCTGCCATGGATAACCACAGAAATAAACATTGAAGCGGAAATTAGCGCAAAAAAGCTGTACCACCATGGAAGAATTTCTGCATACGCTCCTCGTGTAGGTCTGCCTATGAAGGAAGGAAAGAACCGGAACATTTGAAGAAGTCGTTTTTCTCGTACCATCAACAAAATGGTGATTAATCCTGGCGCTGTAAAGACCACACCCATAATGGCCAATGTTGCCAATCCAGTCCCAGGTGTGGGAACGGCACCCAAAACATTGATCTTGATGAGATCGTAATTTCTTTGTGAATTGGATAGGAAAAGCATAGGATACCAAAATGCACAAAACATAAGAGAAAACAATGTCAGCGGGGTCATCACCTTGTCTGCTTTCTGCTCGACATTGTTGTACCAAAGCCTCTCTTTAACGACTTCTTCCACATTGTCCTGAAAATCAGTCAAGATCATCCCATCAATCAATTTGTCACCATATTTTTCCTTGAAAGCCAAAATTAACTCGTCAAGCAAAATTTGAGCATCCTGCTGATCCATCCGTTTGTCCAATGTCAGGACAAACAAGAGATCACCTTCCCTTTCTTTGAATATGGTTCTGACATTCTGGAGATCCAAATTTTCTATCTTTTCCCCTTCAGTTTCGGTCGTCATGCTGTATACTGCGCTGATCAAACCGGCTGTCAATGAAATATCCGTTTCGATTTCTTTTTCTCCAAATTCCTTGGAGAAGTAGATTTGACCATAGGTTGTCATGACAATTAGGGTCTTGATCATCTAAAACATGAAGGAAGAGATTGAATATAAACCCCACGTAAATCAGGAGCTGATTTGCATTTTCCTGATTTCATTGATGTGGAAAATTCTCTTGAGGCAAATACATATTAGCTATAGAAATTTGAGGCAATTGTGCTGATTGGATATCTTTCACTGATTTTGAGAATTGTGATGTTGGGGGCGGAAAGAATTTTTCTCAAGAAGCTGGAACAATATGATTCGACAACTGTTGCCTCCCTGTTCTTCTTGATAGCCACTTTTTTTTTGTCTCCTGTCTTCCTTTTTCTTAATCCATCAGATTACAGGTTCCCTTTGCTTTTCATGCTGTTTCCTCTAATTAGCTCACTTTTCTATTCATTTGGCTTCTTCGCATATGTCAAGGCCCTTTCAGTGGGTGAAGCATCTCTGGTCGCGCCACTTTATAATTCTTCAATTCTTTGGTTGATGATCATAGGTGTTCTTTTCCTTCAAGAAGATGTCACTGTTCTGAGAAGCTTTGGCGCTACCATTATGTTTGTCGGCCTGTTTTTTCTATATGAGGGTAAGGTCAAAGACAAACTGATAGCAATCAAGGAGTCCAAGGCATCAATATACATGATAATCGGCTCTCTTTTCATTGCAATTGGACGGGGTTTGGATACATTTGCAATAGGTGAAATTAATGAAATGCTTTATTCAGTTTTCATCAATTTTTTTGTAGGACTGTATTTATTGATTGCAACAATTGTTCGGAACCAATTCAAGACAGTAAGGGAAATTTTTGAAACAGATCCCAAATCTCTGATAGGTGCTGGAATCATGAACGGATGGAGCTTTTTTTTCCTATTGATTGCAATTTCTGAGCTTCAGGTGACTGTGGCAGAACCTTTAAGCCTATTGTCCACATTTGTAACTGCATTCATGGCACGGAAGTTTCTGCAAGAAAGGATTCAAGAAAAATTGCCAGGAATGGTTATGATGGTTACAGGTTCCATTGTGCTGGTATTAAGCTAAGCTTAGGTAATTTTTGCAATTGGAATGTTGGCAATTCAATCAAAAGCAATAGTATTACCATTGACCATTAGGTTAATTCCCTATATTTTTAATGAGCACGTCAATCATAAGTCATGTCTGAAGCTGATTTGGGAGTGCTGAAGGTTCAAAAGGAACTGTTCAAGTCCTCAAGAAAAGAGGCGCCGTTCTACATTTTGGGTATAGGAGCAATGTTCGCAGGGACTCAACTGTCTCTGTTGACATCCATTATATTCGGACGGTTTGTGGATGAGGTCATAGTTCCTAAGGATGCAAGCAGATTCTGGCTTTATCCAATCTTGTTTTTGTTGGCGACACTTCTTCTCAGCTTCATGAATTACTGCAATAGATATTTCAACGACAAAGGTGGATATCGGACGATTTATCGGCTCAGAGATCAGATGTTCAAAAAAATTCAATCACAGTCCTTGAACTATCTTTCAACAGAAACTCCTGGGCAGGTGTTGGCAAAAACCACCTCTGATCTTGATGTAATCAGAAGCTACCTTTCAAGAAATTTCAGAGTGGGCTTGAATGCCCTCTATTACTATATCAGTATTGGGTTGACCATCTATTTCATCGAAAAGCAATTTCTTTTGGTCTATTTCACCCTTCTTCCGATTCTGTTCATCATTTCTGCATATTATGGCCGCACAGTGCGTCCAATTATCAAGCTAAGGAGAGAGGAATTTGGGAAGATGTCCAGTGACATTCAAGAAAAAGTTGAAGGGATTGAAGTGATCAAAGCGTTTGGGGCAGAGGATATCGAAACAGAAACATTTCGGCAAAAAGCACAAAACTATCTCGACCTTTATTTAAAAACGGTGATCATCCGAAATCTCTCAATTCCTCTTGCGGTTTTCATTGTTTCTGCCGCGTCAGTTTTGGTTGTAATACAAGGGGGAATACTGATAATTAATGGAACGGTAGCAGGTCTTACGGTAGGCGAGCTTATCCTTTTGAATTTGTTCATGCTTCAGCTTAGGACACCTACACGATTATTTGGTAATTTTATCGTTGGGATAAACTCCGTTACAATATCTGGAAGGCGTGTCTTTTCTCTCCTGCATTCTGAGGAAGATATTAAAGATGAACCTGATGCCAAGCCTTTGATTATTCAAGAAGGAACAATAACGTTCGACGATGTCAGTTTCAGTTTTGATGGAAGGATTAAGATCTTGGACAATTTGAATTTCACAATAGAAGTAGGAAAAACCGTTGCAATTCTCGGATCCTCCAGAAGCGGCAAGTCGACGCTGATACAGCACATTCCGAGGTTCTATGATCCAACAGAAGGAAGGATTTTGATCGATGGGCAAGACATCAAGCAGGTGACGGTGGATACATTGAGAAAATCAATCGGAATCGTGACACAGGAAACATTTCTCTTCTCAAGAAGTGTCCGGGACAATATTGCGTTTGGAAAGCCAGATGCTACAGATGAGGAGATTAAGGAAGCTGCAAGGCTAGCTCGGGCCGATGAATTCATAGAAAGGCTTCCTCAGGGTTATGACACTATCATCGGAGAAAGAGGCATTACATTGTCAGGAGGTCAACAGCAACGATTGGCAATTGCAAGATGCTTGTTGGTTAGACCAAAGATCCTTATTTTTGATGACAGTACTAGTTCCATAGACGCCAAAACAGAATATGAATTGCACAAAGAAATATCTGGGTTGTTAGAAGGAAGAACAATATTGATAGTTACACAAAAACTGTCGTCAGTCCGTTTTGCAGAGAAGATCATTGTTCTTGATGAAGGAGAGATCATTGAAGAAGGGACACACGAGCAACTGATGGAAAACCGTGGCATTTACAAGGAAATTGTCCAAACTCAGACCACTTTCCAACTAGAAAAAGAGGCGATAGCAAAGGAGTGAGAAAGATGAGAGGAAGATTTACTGATGACAGGAGAACTGGAGAAGTTGCTTTGAGTGACATGGAACTGTTGAAGTTCAGATTGGGCTATGTAAAACAGTATAAGGCGTTTGTTTTTCTGGCCTTGGCAACTGTCATTGCAGGTACAATAATCAACCTTCTTCCTGAGTTGTATCTCAGAGTGATTTTTGACGAGGATTTGCCCCAAGGGAACATCGGCAATCTTATCCTTCATGGAGGGTTAATGATTGGCCTTTATCTAATTTCGTGGCTGATTTCCTTTCTAAACTCCTATTTGGTATCATATATAGGGGAGAATTCTACATACAACATGCGCCATGACATGTTCAGGAAAATGACCCATCAGTCACAGGCATTCTTTGACAAGAACAAATCCGGCCAAATCAATTCCCGTATCACCAATGATGTCGAAACGCTTTCGAATTTTCTCGGCAGTTCATTTGTAGACATAATATCTGCCATACTTCAATTGGTTGGGATTATTGCGATAATGGTTTACCTTGATGTTGAGTTGGGGCTAATTAGCCTGTCAATAATTCCTCTTATGGTTTTGTTGGCCTTGTTCATCAGGGGGCCGATCCGCAGGATTTCACAGAAAAGCAGGTCATCTGTTGCCGAGGTTACGACAACAATGGCGGAAAACCTTTCAGGTGCAAAAGTGTCTAAAGCTTTTGCAAGGGAAAAGGTAAATCAGCAGGAATTCGACAAAATCAATCGAAAGAACTTTGAGATCAACATGAAGGCTACAAGCCTTTTTGCTTTGATACAACCGCTTTTTGTGACAATCAGCGCACTAAGCACCGTTATTTTGATGAGTTATACAGGTTGGCAAGTTGAGAAATATTCGGTTGGAACAATAACTACCTTCAATGCCTATCTCAGTAGGTTTTTCTTTCCTGTAATCATTCTTACAGCATTTTATAGTACATACCAGTCTGCGCTTGCATCTTTAGAACGGATTTATGTCTTTCTCAAGACACCAATTAAGGTAACAGAAGCAAAGAACGCCGTTCCATTAACAGTTGAAGAAGGAACAATTGCATATGAATCAGTACGCTTTGCATATGACAATGGTGTTCCGTTGTTTGAAGGCCTTTCAGTTACAATAAAAGGAAAAAGCACCACCGCAGTGGTTGGTGCAACCGGTGCCGGAAAATCAACATTTGTCAAACTTCTCGCACGATTCTATGATCCCACTTCGGGCAAAATCACAATTGATGGACAAGATATTAAAACCGTGTCATTCAAGAGCCTAAGGGAGCATGTAGGGCTGGTACCGCAAACTCCCTTTCTATTCAAAGGAACAATCCTGCATAATTTGACCTATGGTACTGAAAGTGTTCCGCTAGAGAAAATTGAAAAGGTTGTCAAGATGCTAGGGCTAGATCGTCTGATAAACAAACTTCCAAATGGTTACATGACGGAAATCTCTGAAGGTGGCGCTTCACTATCAATGGGGCAAAGGCAACTGATCGCTTTCGCGAGGCTATTGATCCACGATCCTGAAATTTTGATATTGGATGAGGCAACCAGCTCATTGGACTCCATTTCCGAGGTGAAAGTGCAACGGGCATTAGAGCATGTCATATCAAACCGTACTGCAATAATAATAGCTCATCGATTGTCAACCATCAGAAATGCCGATCGAATCCTTGTTTTCCAAAATGGCAGGATTGTTGAGGATGGTACACATGAAGAACTTTTGGAAAATGGACAGGTCTATCGTGAACTTTATTTGCGGCAATTGGAACAGCTCACCATGCCAAACCCATAATGAAAATCCAATGGATGCCAAGTGAACCTTTAGTAGTGCTTTTTAAGGAGTTTGTTTTATTGGGAGATGGAGAAAAAGAATGCCAGTAGCTAATCCAGAACACAGAGAAATTGCAAGAAGCGTGTTGGTAAACAAATGGGTTTGCAGGAAATGCTATGCCTCAAATCCAGTCGGTGCAAGAAGATGCAGAAAGAAAAGATGCAGATCACCTAATTTGCGGCCCAAGAAATACAAGACATAGTTTAGTGACTTTCAATGGGAAATTCTTATTTGACTTTGGTTGATTTGTTTTGTGGCGGAGGAGGAGCATCTGCAGGCTATCATATGGCTGGATTTAAATCCGTTTTCGCTATGGATGTGGCAGAGCATTGTGTCAACACTTACAATTTGAATTTTGGAAATGTTGCACATCTAGGGGACATTAGCACACTTCATGCATACAAAATTCTTGAAAACTTGGATGATTTCCCGTTCTTGGTCACTGCATCACCTCCGTGTGAACCATACACAAAGGCAAACGAAAGGAGAATTAAAGACCCATATTATAGAATGTTCGATGATCCGATTGGTCGGCTAATGTTGGATGCAATTCGATTAATTGGTGATTTGGAACCGAAATTTTACATCATTGAGAATGTAATCGGCGTTTTGGACGGGAACAATGATGAGCTCATAGCAGATGAATTTGAAAGGGTAGGGTTTTCTAGACCACATTTCAATGTCTTGGAGGCTGCAGAATGGGGTATTCCTTCAAAAAGGAAACGAGTCTTTATCAGCAATGTCAAATTTGACTCTCCTAAGTTGCCTTCGAGGACAGTGAGGGACGCAATTGGTGACCTCATTCCTCCACAGTATCCTAATGATTTCGAAGATCATGTATTTGTCCCAGTTCCACCAAAATACGCCTCAAAAGTAATTTCTCTGCCAGAAGGACAAGGGTTGGTTTATTTCAAGGGTGCAAAAAACCAGTATGTCAACTACCTTCGGCTCAATATGGACAAACCGGCAGATGTTGTCATGGGCAAGTCCCGATTTCTCCATCCAATTGAAGACCGTCTTCTTTCACCAAGAGAACATGCAAGATTGATGACTTTTCCCGATGCTCACAAACTCAGTGGTTCCTTGGAACAAATGTATGATATTGTGGGTGAGGCAATCCCCAGTTTGCTCACGTATCAGTTGGCAAAAACCATTCTTGACAAAGCAAGATTTTGAATTTTCATTGATCCTAAGAGTATAGAGAAGTAAAGTTTTTTGGAGATATGTTCTTCCGTTGTCCATAAATTTTAAAGCGTTTCAGTCAAATTTGAATTGAACTAGGTGATTCAATGGGAAGAAGCTATAATAATGAGGACATCCAACAGTTGCTCCTTGGTCAAGGTGAAAGTATGACAGGAGACATGGGGATGTTCTTCCTAAAAGGGTGCCTTGAATCAGGCATCAGCTATGCTGCGGGATATCCTGGTGCACCAACCTCAAATGTCATGGATTTATTGGGTGATTCTGAAAAAGATGTCCTCGAACCGTATGGCATCTACTTCGAACCGTCTATCAACGAAGCTGCCGCCGCAGCCAAACTATATTTGTCTATCAATGAACCGATACGAGGTTTTGTGAATTGGAAAGTTGTTGGAACCAATGTTGCATCCGATGTGCTTGCACATATTGCCTCAAGCGGGGTCAAAGGCGGTGCGGTGATTCTGATAGGTGAAGACGAGGAATGTATCTCAACCACAGTACAAATGAAGAGTCATGTGTACGCCAAGGGCTTTTTCCTCCCAATCATAGACCCGATTGCTTCACCTGCACATATCCTCAAGATAACCAAACAGGCCTTTGAGTTATCTGAAGCCTGCAACCAGCCGGTAATGATGCTGTTCAGATCACACAGTAGCAACATGATAGGCACGGCAGTTGTAGGAGACAACAAAGTTCCGGAAATATCTTTCCTGAAGAAGAAAAAAGAATTTGTACCAGATCTGTCAAGAGTACCTATTCCTCCTGATACTTTGATTCATGCAAAAGAGAAATACAACATGAGGAGACCAAATGCAATTGAATTCATTCGGAAGAATAAAATGAATCGATGGGACAAAGGCAAGAGTTCTCGGAAAATTGGTATCATAACTCATGGAGGGGTTTATAATTCGCTGATCACCACACTGAATGAGCTCGGATTTGCCAACCTTTTGGGTGAAGTATCGTTTGATCTTCTAACTTTGAATGTGATCCATCCGTTGGATCCTGGCGAAATCAAGGAATTTTTGGAAGGCAAGGAAAAAGTTCTAATCATTGAACAGGGTGAGCCGAACTTTTTGGAAGAGGAAATAAAGAATCTGGCGTATGATTTGGATTTACCTGTCAAAATCTATGGCAAACAGGGCAATGAATTTGTTCAGGGTTATATCCCGAAAACTGATGCACTCACCTATGACACCCTCATTCTTCCTGTTGCTCAATTTTTCTTGGATCATGTACCCTTGAACGGTCAAAAGGAAGTTATTGAAAAATTTCTGAATGTGAAAAAGCAGGTTGATGAAGAGATCGCTACAGAGATTTTGACCAAATGGTTGCCGCGATCACCTTCTTTCTGTACAGGGTGTCCGGAACGACCTGTATTTTCGACCTTAAAGCGGGTTGAAGAAGAGCTTGATATGCGTTTCATCAGGCTGATTGACATTGGGTGCTATACTATGGCAAAATTGCCTCCTTTCAATATGAGCGATTCCTGTACTGGAATGGGATCAGCATTGGATGTTGGAATGGGAATGGCAAATATGTATGATAGGCCAATTGTTGTTGTGTTTGGGGATGGGACGCTTTTCCATGGCGGCTTCAGGAATATTGACAATGCCATCCACAATAACATCAACAAGTTCTACAAAGACAACAACCTTAGAAAAGACGAAGCCAATGTCCTGTTGTTTATTCTTCTAAATTACCATACTGCCATGACAGGCGACCAAGAGAACCCCATGACTATTTATGACATGGCTGAAGTTCTAGGTGGATCCAAAAAGAGCAAAGGGATCAATATGAGGGGTGAAGCTGTGCCAAGAGTTGATCTGAGTCATGTTTTCAAGGCACATGGGGCAAAGTGGGTGAAAACCATTCCTTCATATGATATCGGACTGATGAAAAAAACCATTAAACAGGCATTGAATGAGCCAGGACTGAAAATTATTGTGTCTGACGGGGAATGCATGCTCGAAAAGCAAAGGACACTCAGAAAAGTCAATGCGAAACGGCTAAAAGAAGGAAAAAGAGTTGAAACCCCTGGTGTGCAAGTTGACGAAAGACTTTGCAATGGATGTTGGCCCTGCTCGGAGTATGTAGGTTGTCCAAGTGAAGGAAAGATTCCCTCTCAAAATCCATTGAGAAAAGGAACTATCCGCCATATGATGCCAACATGTGTCGGATGCGGTGTCTGCTCTGAAGTGACTCAAAAATTTGGCTTATGTCCAAGCACATACAATACTTACACAATCGCCAATCCAAGCCTTGTTGAGAAATTCGCCAGAAAAGTCAATTCAGGACTGATCAAGGTATTACGAGCAATTTAATGATCATTTTGCAGATTTCTACATAATTTTTTTTATAACTGGCCACATAGTATAAGTATGTGGAAGACAGCTCGATTTTTTTAAGCAACGATATCCGTGGCAAATATCCAGTTCAGATCAATGAATCTTTTGCCGAAAGGTTAGGGTGGGTTCTCGCGGATATCATGAGATACAACGGCAAGGTTGCAATTGCAGGAGATGCAAGAGACAGCACTCCTGAATTAAAAAGAGGTCTTTCCAAAGGATTGACCACCATGGGAGTTGACGTGGTTGATATCGGCATGGGACCTACCCCTATGCTTTATTTCACTTTGGCGGACAACGAAGAGTTTCAATATGGAGTTATGATTACTGCCTCGCATAATCCACCAATCTACAACGGTTTCAAAATCTGCAATGAAGACGGGGTGTCAATGGATTATGAAAACTTTTTTTCACAATTGCAGAAAATTGTTGATCTCCCATTCAATGAGTTCGAAAAGAGAAAGCACGAACAGAGGAAAGAACAGGATCTTGAAGCAAATTACCATGGGAAAGCAGCTGAAGATTTCTCCTATCAGGACAAATACTATGAATACCTGAAGTTTTCACTTCAAAACATACCACAACTCAAGGTGGCTGTAGAGTATGGCAATGGAGCTACGGGCAGATTTTCGGAATTGTTTCCGGATAATTCCATCCATATACATCAAAAACCAAGAGCAGATTTCCCCCATTTGAATCCAGACCCCACTAAGCCAGAAACATTTAGGTTCCTTGAAGAAATCCAAAAAACCCAACCTTTCGATTTTGGAATCGCGTTTGATGGAGATGGTGATCGTGTAGGATTTTTCCTGCCAAACTATGGGATTCTGTCCCCCGATCAAGCAATGATGCTGTATGTTCATGATTTCGTAGAGACTGCAAAAAGAGGGGCAAGGGTTGTGCTTGATGTAAAAATGAGTAAAGCAACCAAGGAATTCATTGAATCTAAAGATGGAATTGTTTTGTTGTGTAAGGTCGGTCATTCATACATACAGGATCTTATATTGAAAGAGAAGGCAGATATTGGTGGAGAGCTTTCATGCCATTATTATTTCAACGATCGATATTATGGGTTTGATGATGGCCTTTATAGTGCGGTTCGCATGTTGGATCTTGTCGGACGGTTGGAAAAGGCAGGGAAGAAACTTGAGGATGTCCTTGATACACTACCCAAGTATTTCAGCTCTCCGGAAATCAGAAAACCCATGCCAAAATCTCAACAGATGAAGGTCATAGAAAGATTGAGAAAGTGGGGGAAAATGAAGGGTGCAACCTTGCTTGAAATTGACGGAGTTAGATGTGAATTTCCAGATGGGTGGCTTCTCGTAAGAGGGAGCAACACAGAGGAAAAAATTTCATACAGGGTGGAAGGAATTTCTGAAGAGGTGAAAAATCGACTGCTGGAGGATTTGGAAAGGCTAGTCAAATCTGTTGTTGATGAAGCAGATTAATAAACATAAATCTCCTCGACAGAAATGAGCCCGTTGTCCCTGACTAGATCCTTTATTTTGGGAAGAAGTTGTTGGATGATCACAGGTTCATCTACAATTTCGACTAAATGAGGAAGTTCTCCTACTCCACGAAGAATATGAGGTTCAAATTCCTTGTCACCATAGCCATAAAGGCATTGAATTACAATCGCCCCCAAAATCCCCTCCTGTTTACAGAGGTCTATTATGGCTCGTGAAATTGATTTCCCTGATTCTCGCTTCCCTCCTGAAACCCGTACCAAGATACGTAGCATTTTTCTCATCATTAGTCCGTCACCTAGAATGAACCCCGAATTTGGAGCAACGCAAGCGCTTGTCCACAAAATCCGCCAATGAAAACAAGGGCAATTGTCGATATAAAGTTGAGGAGCCCTAGGTTATAGGATTCAGAGCTGAGATTCAACGTTTCTACAACAAAGGTGGACATTGTTGTAAAGCTCCCCATAAAGCCAGTTCCAAGCAAAATCAACCATTCCGAAGAAAGGAGGGTGAACCTGTTCAGTGTAAAGAGATAGCCAAGTATAAAGGATCCAAGAATATTCACAACAAGCGTTCCAAGGGGAATGCTCCAAGAATTTTTAAGAAGCCCTGAGAGATAATAGCGTGCAAGGGCACCGCCTATGCCACCTATGGCAACCAAAAGCACCGGGTGGATTCGTTCAATCATATTTGGTCTCTGGCTGTGATGGTATAAAATTTTTAGTGGTTTCCGTATCCAATTCGATCAAACCAATTCGAGAATGCAACAAAGACTTGAGTCATTTTCAATAGAGCTTTATTTTGTTCCAAGTAGGCAACTTATGAATAATTCCAGTGCCTTGACAGCAGATCAAGAGAGAAAGGGGATACAGTTGATGTTCTTGGCAGTATTCATTGATTTGCTGGGATTTGGCATCATCATACCAGTTATTCCATATTACGTAACAGACACATTGGGTGGCACAAACTTTGAGTATGGAATGATACTCGCCATTTATTCGCTCATGCAGTTTGTTTTTGCTCCGCTTTGGGGTAGAGTTTCAGACAGGGTAGGCAGAAAACCAGTTGTACTTGTAGGTCTTTTAGGTTCGAGTATTTCGTTCGTTGTATTCGGGTTGGCAACAACTATCCCATTGCTGTTTGTTGCAAGAATGATGGCAGGCTTTTTCACTGCTGCATCTTTACCGACCGCACGGGCATTTATTGCAGACATTTCTCCTCCGGAAAAACGGACGGCCCGTATGGGGATTATTGGTGCAGCCTTTGGGCTCGGTTTCACGTTCGGGCCAGCCATTGGCTCAGTGGCCGCAAACTTTACGATCCCATCATTTGAAAGCTTTCCAAATTTGGTTCCGTCTCTGCTGGCTGGAGGATTGGCCCTGTTCAATTTCTTCTATGCATACCTTTACCTTCCAGAGACGCTCTCTTCGGAAATACGGCAGACCAAAGTGATGCAACAAACAAGAATTGTAGATTCATTCCGCATTTTGAAATATCCACAGGTGGGGCTTCTGATAGCGTTATTTTCGGCATCTACCTTAGTGTTCAGCGGTTTTGAGACAATTTTCCCACTTTATGCTCAAGAAGTGGACAGTTATTTCAATGAAAGAACCATAGGCTATGCATTTGCCATTGTAGGAATTGTCATAATCTTTGTTCAGGCAGGACTTATTCGCCCATTCGTGAGAAGGTTTGGAGAAGAAAGGACAATATTGGCCGGTCTTGTCTTCAATATATTGGGTCTGGCCATTCTTCCATTGGCGTGGGACAGATACACTTTGATTCTTTTCACCATACCTTTGGGGATCGGACAAGGGTTATTGACACCTGCATTGAACAGCCTTGTTTCATTGAAAATACCCCAAGCAGAGCAAGGGGAAGGATTGGGGTTGAATTCTTCTGGTGCTGCCATTGCAAGGGTTGTTGGGCCATTGATTGCAGCCATGATTTACTCCACGGATATTTTCCTTCCTTTTGCAATTTATATTGCTGTATTCTGTATATTAGGCATTGTCTTCTTTTTGAGCATTATGCGTATCAAAGGAAATCAAAGTTTGGTCATGGGTGTAGAGCAAGCAAATTGAGGCTCATTCCCTTCTATTTTGTTTAGTATCAGACTGTAAAGTTAAATACAATTCAAACCATAGGATTGTGAGGTTGAACGTTGCAGATTCAAAAGATTTCAAAATTGATCATGGATAAAGTCAATTTGGGAAATGCACGTCAAGTGATCAATTATCAGAAGCCTGTTTTGGATATCTCTTGCAATGTCACAAAAAAGGCAGACAGTTTGTTGGAAGAACGGAACCTTAAACTGGAAATCTTCAATGGGACTCCGAAAATAATTGTTCAATTGGACAGGGATCCAATAACCATTCCCGATGACTTGGAAGAAACAGAGCAGATTGAACAGTATGTCATTTCACTTCTCCAAAATGAGGATCTGACGATCAAATTAGAAACGGATGAAGTAGGAGGCATTTTTAGGTGGAATCCGGGGACGGAAACTTTTCTCCTTGTTGTTATTTACGGCGTAAATCCGAGCAGGAACAAACATCAATCGTTACCATCAACAGATTTCCCCATCCGGCTTATTAGGGCGGGTAATGTGTCATCAAACAGGCCATCTTTAGGCAAGATTTTGTTCTCAACAGTGCTTTGGATGAAAGAGAATCAGCGGGAACAATTGGACATAGACTACAAGAAATTTTTGAACAAGTCATTCCAGCCATTTTTCGAGTTTCTTTACTATGAGCGGTTGTCTATTCGTGACCCAAGGTATCGTCCTCAATGTAGCTATGTCAAATTGCCGAGTGATGATGAGAGAGGGTATCTTGAAGTCAATGATCCGCCTCGCCAAATCACAGAAGGCGGGAACCAAATTTCTGCAAGGGACAGCAAGGGAAATGTGTATTTATCAGTTAGAGTGAGCGACTATGATGAGACGGATCAGGTTCTAATCATTGAGGATAAGGATAGAATAGAGGACTGGCCAGAAGAAGGAATAATTTTTCTGGAAGGAGACATGGCGAGCAACAGAAGGAAAATGCAGGCAGTCAACCTCTTGATTGGGAGGAAGGATCCAACTTACTCGAAACTTGCAGATCTCTTGATTCGACCATGGGGCTTGCCACCAGCAGAAGTACTTCCAAGATCATATTTCCACCCAAACATCTCACATGCCTTGGAAGTTTCCAAAGGACAAGCAGAAGCCATTGATCTTGCACTGAGTTCAGATGACATCAGCCTCATCCATGGTCCACCAGGAACGGGCAAAACGACCGTCATAGTGGAGATCATCCGTCACATGGTTGCAAACGGCAAACGGGTGCTGATGGTTGCTCCGACACATGTTGCTGTTGACAATGTCCTTGAACGTGTTGCCCATGAAAAAGGAGTTGTAGCGGTAAGAGTTGGAGGGAGAAAGTACATGCCCGACCATTTACGCAAATACAGGTTACAGGAACGAGTCATGGAATTAAAAGACACACTTCCTTCTTTCAACCTCGGCAAGGGTAAGGATAAGGAGCTTGAAAGCATCCAAAAAGAATTTTTAACTCGTATGGAAAGCAATGAGCGAAGGTATTTCGAAAATTTGGTGTTGGATCAGGCGAATCTGGTATGTGGAACTACAATTGGGATTGCACGGTTCTACGAAAAATCGACAAAGAACCCAGTCAATTTTGATATGCTGATTATTGACGAGGCAAGCAAAGCAACTGTGATGGAATTTCTTGTACCAGCTGTGCGTGCAAGAAGATGGGTTCTGGTTGGAGACCATCGCCAATTGCCTCCATATGTCAACGATCAAGAACTCAGAATTTACGTTCAGAGATACTTTGAGAATCTTGAAGAAGAAAATGGAGAGAGTTCCAGCTCTGGCAGCTCCAGAAACCGAAGTTCTGAATTTGATGAAAGGACGGAGGAGTTGGTTGGCCATTTACGAAGGTTCCATGAGGAACTTCATGCATTGAGTGAAGGACAAACTGACCAACATTGGAACAAGATCGTTGAGTTACTGCAATATGACAAGAAGGCAATACAATCAGTCGAGGAAATGGTGAACTTGGCGTTAGGAAGCTGTTTCCATTACTTCCTTCAACGGTTGGACGATTCACGAAATGCAGTACTTACTTACCAACATCGGATGCCATCAATATTGGCAAACTTTTTGGACGAAAACATATACATGGGGCTGCTGAAAACATCGACAGATGCTGCAACTCATGGATTTACATTGCCCAAAGTCAAATCACTTGGTCTGCCAAAGATCACTGAACCATTAGTCTTTGTTTCTACAGAGAACTATCCGAATCCTCATGACAGTCCGGGACGATGGAAAGGATATAGGAATTCAGCAGAGGCTGATTCAATAGCGGAAATAATTTCGGCGTTGATCACAATGGATGCTGAAAAGTTGGGCTTTACAGATGAAAACCCGATGACTATCGGAGTGATCACTTATTATGCAGATCAATCCAGAGAAATAAACAATCAATTGAGGTTGATGGAAGAGCTTGTCCCAGAAAGAGGTTGGCGGTACAGCGTTCCGAACAAACCAATTAAGGTTCGAGTGAGCATTGTGGATCGTTTTCAAGGTCAAGAGCAGGATATTGTCTTACTTAGCTTAACCCGAAGCAATCCAAAAGGCAATATTGGTTTCCTGAAAAATCTTCAGCGGATCAATGTCAGCCTTTCAAGGGCAAAGCACAATCTGATTGTCATAGGCAACCATCGGTTTTTCCTGAAGCTTAGAAAGCGGGAACACCCAATCATCTTGCAGGAGTTGGCAAAATACGCCAAAGCCCATGGATTAGTTAGGAAAATAAAATTCAATTGAGGAGAAGGACATGTTTTCAAATACACTAAGGACTTGGTCAAAGCATAACAAGAACTTCGACGCGTCAATTATGTTCAAAGTGACCACAGGAGTTGCGAGTTTTCACTTTTCAAGAATTGAGGCTAGGACGAGGACACCTTTAGAACCAATTGAATGGTTGACATTGAAAGCGGCTGAAGTGTTTGGAACGATCACCAGAATCGAAATCCATATTCTCTCAGGTTTTACTCTTGCTGTCGTGGAAGATGTATTGAACAAAATGGAAGAATCAGGTCTTCTGAACATTGAAGAATTTGACCGGGATAGCCTGAACCGAAATTTGGCGAAGCTTGAACGAGAGTTTGGGGATGAATGGAAGACACACCAAATAATCAACATTTTGAACCGCCCCTACATTATTCAGTACACCTTGACTGATGATGGAAAGAAAGCCTTAGAAGAGAACTTCAAGACATTAGAGGAAATAGTTGATTTGAATGTCTTTGTTATAGGCACCCCATTCAAGCTTTTTTTTGATGAATTGGTTTTGAAAGCGCAAAGCTATGAGGAGGTGGACGTAGACACCCAATTGGCGAACAAAGTCTTATTCCTAGCACAGAAGGAGGGAGAGGGACTTGAGAGTGGTATGGTGCCATTGGCTATCACGAACGACACGGCAATTTCTGGGTTTGAAGTTGCCTCAGCAGATTTTTGGTTATTGGTGGAAACGCCGGAGGGCGAAGAAAGCATGATTGGGGATGGAACGTCATTCCTCCCATTCCTCACATCCATTGCCTTCATCAGATGGTCTTCACCACCAACTAAAGATCCACTTTCAGCTTTCATCAAGGTGGATATGACAGCAAAAGATGTAGTGACGCGAGCACTTTCAAACAAGTATCAGATGGTTGAATCGGTTATTCAAGAGGGACTGAAACTGAATCCTGAAACAAACGTTTGGACATTGACGACTGACATTGAAATGGCAAAACTGATTTATGCGGTTGATAGGGAACCAATAGAAAAGCATGTTGCAGAAATTCAGGCTCAGTTTGATGGTGCTTGGCATATAATTGTCCAGTTAAATCTGAAGCCAATGGAGACTTTGGATGCTGAAGGCATTTATGCTGCACGGTTTCATAGCAGAGTGGATCGTACTGGATTTACTTTTGATGAGGGATTTGAACAATGGAAATCAATATTGCAAGAGGAGGAATTGGAAAATGAGAAGAATTTATATCAAAAGGTTCTGGCCCTGTTGGTTGAGTATAAATGCCTGAAGAAAGAAATGCCAAAAATTCCGACATTGGTGGTCAATCTGGATTATTTCTTGTCTTTTGGGCAAAGGCCTAGGCAGCCATGGAAATTTTCACGCATAAAACTTTTGGAGAAAATGGCAGAAACTGCCGGCATTTCAAAAATTTATTATTACGCAACAGAAGAGATTTTTGGAAAAATTGACAACATTGACAGTTTCGATGCATGGAGGGAGAACACCGATTTTACAATAGTTGACAATCATGCAGAACCATTTACATTTGCCATTCAGAACAAATTTCACTATATTGGGTTCAATCCATTTTTGGAAGATGAGAATGATATTTTCAAAAATGAAGCATTTGATCAAAAGGAATTGGGGAAAATGAGAGTAGGAAGAAAATTTGTCAGGTTGTCAGGTGGTTCAAATCTCCAAATCCCAGATTTCGAACCAATTTACCACTGGTTGCCTGAAAATATCCTTGAAAAGCTTTACACGGTCTACTATGAGTAATTTACACAGCAGGGAGAATTTTGGTTCTGACCTCACCAAATCCGATTCTATAATGCTGATTCTGTGCAAATGCTGTCATGATGATTGTGTCACCATCATGCAAGGCCTTTCTTTCTTCTCCTGAAGGAAGCTGTAATGGTTCTGAACCTCGCCAAGTCAACTCAAGCATACATGCTCTTGATTCCTTTGTTGGCCCGCTTATGGTGCCTGTTCCACACAGATCACCCGGTCTCATATTACATCCGGTCACGGTATGGTGAGCCAGCATTTGATCAATATTCCAATAAAGATACTTGAAATTGGATTCCATTATTTTATGAGGATTTTTCATTTGCTCAGTTTGGATAAATGTCTGTAGGACTATGTCATAAGCGGTTCCTTCCCCGTTCTGGAGATAAGGAAGAGGTTGTGGTTCTTGACGCTCTTTTTCTGTTCTGAAGGGGTCTAGTGCATCAAGCGTAACTACCCATGGGGAAATCGACGTCGCGAAATTTTTGGCAGTGAAAGGACCCAAAGGAACGTATTCCCATCCTTGAATGTCCCGGGCGCTCCAATCGTTCAATATGACCAGTCCGAAAATATGGTCTTTGGCTTTCTCAACAGGGATAGGTTTTCCCAATTCGTTTCCAACACCGACAACAAAACCCATTTCAAACTCAAAATCCAAGAAATTTGTTGGGCCATGGTAAGGTTTGTCCGCATCGCGCGGTTTGATCTGGCCCTTCGGTCTATGGATGTCTTTGCCTCCAAGAATGACAGAGCTTGCCCTTCCATGATAGCCTACAGGGAGATGCAGCCAATTTGGTTGTAGGGCGTTTTCAGGCCCTCTGATAATTGTTCCGACATTTGTCGCATGATATATAGATGCATAGAAATCAGTATATTCTTTAATTTCAAAAGGAAGATGCATTGTGACTTTATCCATGGGCAGAAGAACTTCTTCTTGAAGATTTTTGTCATCTGCCAATGATCCTGGCTTATCCCGAAGCAAATTGGAAATTTGTGCACGAACTGCCTTCCATGTAGACCTGCCTTTTGACATAAATTTGTTCAGTGAAGGAAAATCGAACAGAAAGGTTTGGTCAGGTGATTCTAAAAGGTTGATTTCTTCCAAATGTGTTAAATCTAACACGTAATCGCCTATTGCCGTACCGACATGCATCGTCCCATTATGCTCAAAGACTCCATATGGGAGGTTTTGAATCGGAAAAGGATGGAATTTAGGATACTTTACGAAGGAAGTAAGATTTGGGTAATGTGTTTCATCCATGGTTCATTCTGAAAACCACTACATTTAACGTATCCTCAAAAGACTTGAATTTTGGTAATTTTACGCATCAAAGATTAAAACCATGGTTGTATAATCTTTTCACCTTTTTCATTGATGTTTTGTATGGCATATGAAATAAAACGGAACATTTCTTGATTCAACTCCACCCTTTTTTTTCCAGATTTGATCATTGGAACATTGGTCAATGTATCTCGGTTACTTGCCAATTCCATTAGCCATGCAATGAAATCGAACACATTGTCAGAATATGGCGGTTGATTGATTAATCTTCCTTCGTCATCGAATTCCCTCAACACAAGCTCGTTTGTCAGATAAGTGTTCAGTTGAAGCAACATTTCTTCCAGCAATTGAGGCCGATCTTCCTCTCTGAACAAAGGATATTCTGAAAGCTTCCTCTCAAGTTCCAAAAGCGTAGTGTTCAGCCAAGTATGAAGACCTTCCTTTGGTCCTCCATCAAATTCAGGTGTTCTTCCATGGATTGAACCTAACGAATTGAAAAAGTAGGCAAAATAATTTTCGTATTTCATGTCTTTCAGAGCAGTACAATTATAGCGATATTTCACCCATGCCTGCATCAAATACCCATCATTGGATACATTTGCTTTGAGAAGTATTCGGTTCCATGAAAGCAGAAAGTCTGGGATGTTTTTGAACAGAAGAAACCCAAATAGGAGCATAACACCTGCTGTTCGTCGGAAAACCTTTACATCGCTGAGCAGGTCGTCCAATGCATATAAAACTGGACTATCCGAATGGTGAACAAGTTCTGGATGGTGTTGCCAATATTCAAGGACCCCCCCTAAGAGCAAGAGCTGCCAAAAGCCAAGCCGATAATATAACCTATTGTCATTTATTTGTGCAAAATTGGCTTCCAGCATTTCCATTAAATTAAGGGTTTCTCTGTCATTGAGAAACCGTTCATATTGCTGTATTACTTGCTTTTTGACATTTTCGAGAGAGGTTGGTTTGACAATTGGATTTTCTTCTCCTGCACTCAGTTTACTGAGAAAAAGCGGATCCTTCTTTTCCAGTATCAAGGAGATAGTTTCATCCAGATAGGCAATTTGGGCATCAAAAGCCTTCTTGATCAATTTAAACAGTATTTCATTTGGATCTGGGAACTGCAACTTGATTTTGAATGTAGCTTGAAAGAAGAAAGTCAATTCTTTGTATAGAAATTTTGTGAGGGGGAAAAATTTTTTTCGAGTGTTGTATCTGTCCAGATATTCATCTGGCTTGAATTTTCGTTTATAGTAATCTGAAAAGTCGTATTTTTCAGGAATGACCGTAGGAGAGCCGCGTCGGGGGCCAATAACCTTATTGTTGTCCCCTGAAACCTCATCTTCATCCCTTCTGTCGGATTGAGAAGTCTCTTTATCTGATGATTTGGATTGAGAGGGATTGAAGTCCAAATTGGGTGGTTTTCCTGATCCAGTCACAAAAATCTATTTTCGCGGTTGAATATAGCTTTTTCTTAAAGAACCCATGGATGAAATATTAGGGAATCATCAGGTTCAGGGATAAACCAGATCAGCACAAACATGGTTTTCGGTAGGAGAGTATTGTCTGACAACAGTTACTTTCTTCACATGTAAATTTATGTCAGCCTCCTTAAGCTTGTGGGTGATAAAATCTTCGGTGTCCTTGATCGGAGCAAAGCAGTAGAAGTGTATCTTTCCACTTCGTTTCAAAAAATGAATTGCATGTTCTAGGTAGTTCATAGCTTGCGATGGATGATTCATGATGATGCGATCAACAGAATTGGGATTGAAAGAAAGGGTCTTTGCATCAGCCTGTAAGGGTTCTATTTTCCCAACAAGTTTGTTTTTAGAAATACTCTGTTTGAGACAAGCAATAGCATGTGGGTTAAGATCAACAGCGACAACATGGGAAGAGATCCGTTTGGCTATATGCAACGGAAAACTGCCGACACCACAAAACATGTCCAACACTTTCTCATTTTCCTGGACCATGGTGGCAACCCTGTTGTGTTCGGTTGAAAGCCGAGGAGAGAAGTAGGTGTTTTTGACGTCGACAACAATTTGCAGCCCGTATTCCTTATGGATTGTCAGAGGATCATCCTTTCCTGCAATGCAAACAAGTTCCCTTGTTCGATAAAGCCCACTCACTGCGCCAGTTTTCTCATATACACAAGAAATGTTAGGATGAATCACCATGATTGCCATGCCAATTTCAGTCGCACAGAAACGAATTTCATCTTTCAACTCAACAATGGCAATCGTACCTATGATATCAAATGAAGTTGGAATGTATTCAATCAGCTTATTCGGGATCTGTTCAATGAGTATTTCCTTAATGGAATGAGGTTTGGTCTCTTTTGGCTCAACTTCCATTAGTTGTACAGAGTAGGGAACTTCAAGTTGCTCCAGCAACTTCTTGGCCTTATCCAAATTATTTATGGGAATATTGATGGCTTTACCTGTATTTGTGACTTTGAAATCATTGTTTAACAACCCATTTTGCTTTAGAGATATAATAACTGATTGCGCATGTTTGGGCAATACAATTACGCAAGGAGTGATGTTTTCCATATGTCAGGCTTCTATTGAAAGTTCAACTTTAAATGGTCTTAGATAGCCATATGGTTCAACCAATCAGATCATTTGTCCCAAGAAATGATGACTTCAAATTTTGCATCTCGATCCAGCAACATTTCAACCAAATTTCTAGGAATGTCTTTTGCAGCGAATGTGCAATTTATCCCTGCGGTTCTCGAACATACAAATTCACTTCTTCTGAACACAGCATCAGTTTCATGACTAAGTGACATTGATGGGTGTCCTTTCCCTTCACCTGAAAACTCCAGCTTTCCTACTTTGATTGCAATACGAAATTTTCCACCTTCCCGTAAATGCCTCTTGAAATCCTCTGGAAAATCTTTTACTGCATGAGTTGCATTGATTCCCACTATGCAGTCCCCGTTAGGACCAAGATGGTCGTCCTTTGTTATCTCCCATGTGGATTTGTGGGTGGCTGTCACATTAGGATGTCCCCAAGCAGAAATAAAAAACGATCGCATATTGAATCTCAGAACAGTTCGGATACTTCATGTTTGTGGTTTTTATAACGAAATCAGTGCATTTTTTGATATTTTCATGGCAAAGAAAATATATTGAAAACAAGTTTTTTTTTTGTGCCAAAGAAAAGTCGCAAGTTGAGTGCTTGTGGAGCGCCAATTCTCTATAAGTCACAAGAAAAGCTTGTAGCAGAACATAACGGAAAAATATATTATTTTTGTACACCTGCATGCTTGAATCGATTTAAGGAGGATCCTGAAGCGTTTCTTAAATCCAAGCACTACAAAATAGGCTAGCACAATCAGATCGCCCGTCAGACTTCATCTACATAATTGTATCACTGACATAAGAGTCATCATCTTGTGCATATTAATTTATTGGCCAGATTTGATTAATGTTTAGACTGGGTCAATACAAGTGGAGGTATGGGAAGAATACCTACATCCTCATCAAATGGAAAAATTTCCATTTTTACGGGAGGGGCAATTCGTCTAAGAAGGGGTGAAAGGAACGCGTTGATTGCCGAAGGGGGAAATGAGACACCACCAGCTAACCCTGTTGAAGCAGGAAGTATCAGGATGTTCAATTGTCTACCCTCGATTCTTGAGTTTGACATGAAAGCGAATGCAGGAAGCTTGATTCGTTCGCCAACTGAACCCTTGAAAACAAATGATGGATGTTCATGACTTAATATCAAATTTTTGACTGACTGAGGAATGTCCTTTTCTTTATCTCCATGAAAAATCAAAGTGTCACCAACTTGGAAAAATTCACATATCTTGATTTGCTTGCCACCTGAGAACTTTGATGCTAAGTTTAGGAATCTGTCATGATTGCCTTTGATGAAAACAATCTCCTTATCTGAAAAGAGCTCATTCAAATGTTCCAACTCTTTTATCTCCTGATTTGTTATCCCTAGTGTATAGTGCTTGATGTCGCCATTGAAAACTATTGATTTGACATCAAGCAAATCACAGATGTGCCGGATTTTGTTGAGCATTTTGTTGGTTGATCGTGAAATTGTTTTGCTTGAACTGTCCAAAACGATAGATTCCTGCCCGATGTGAAGATCTCCCAAAACCAAAATTCTTTCCTTTTTCAGCATCAAGAAAGGATACCCTGCCACAATTCCATGATTAGGGATGATTTCAAGGAGATCCATAAAATCCGTTCATATGATAAAAGAAAAGGGTTCTGAATGTGTTCATCGCCAATGAGTACGCTTTCTGACACAATGTTTCCAAACAGTACAAATATACCTACGATAATTGTCATGTATGTTCGCCAATATTGGTGGTGGTTTTGCTCAACTCTGCAAATTTGGATTGCCAACCCTGGATGAAATAGTTGGTGGTGGGCTTCCAAGGGGAACAACATGGCTCATTGAAGATGAAATAGGTGCGGATTCGACTCCCTTTGTCATGTCATTTTTGGCAAATGGTCTTCAATCAATGGATTACATTTACTTGTTATCAACTGAACAGACCTATGACTATTATCGCAATACCTTTCAGATGTTTGGAAGAAATCCGGACATGGAACTTCAAACTGGCAGATTGAGGTTCATAGATGGGTTTAGTGGGTCATACCAATTAGGATTGTCTATGGGTGGGGCTGCCCAAGGAGGATTTAGTTCAGATATTCTGACAGTTGACAATACTGACGGAATCGAAGCCATTCGGGATCTTACTCAGCCAAGGGAGATTAACGAAGCAATTCGAAGGGCTTTGCTCCATGTTCAAGAAGGCCCTTCCACGGGGGTACGGGGTGCATGCATCAGCCTTTCAACAATCATCTACTCTGCTGCAGACTATCGAGATGTGTATACATTCATTCAAAACAGAAGAGTAATGGACAAGTTGAAAAACTCCACTACAATTTTGTCGATTCATCGAGATGCCCACGACGAGAAAATTGTCCGAGGAATTGAACATGCCTGCAATGGAGTATTACGAATTACGAGATCAGAAGAAAAACAGAGAGGAAGTGCCATACTTCAGATTGAAGTGGTTGCCTTCAATGAAAAGCCAGAGAGCATTGGAAAAGTGGCTAAGTTCAGTTATGTCGGAAAGAGGCTTACACCAATAGAATTTTCAGATTATTAGAGAACACCTTCTTTTGTCAACAGTATGTCTATTTTCCGTTCAATTTGCTGGATTTTGTCCGTATCTATTGAGTAGAGTTTTTGTGGGTTTCCAAATGCTTCATAAGTTAGTTGGTTAACCTTGTCTAAAGCGGTCTTCAGTTTTTCACGATCGGTCTTGCCAGAAGAAATAGCTGCTGCAATGTAGTTGTAGTGTTTCCTGATTTCAACATCCAAATTTTCTTCTGAGCCCAGTTCTGCCTTGAGAATATTTGCTATTCCCATGAATTTCATGCTACTCTCATGTGCAGCAACCAGGCCACTAATTACCTGAGGATCTACTTTTGCATGGGAATATGATCTGTGTATGAAACAGGGACCCATTGGAGAAAGAATCATTAGATGTTGGAGCATAGTTGTTCTCAAATTTTCGTAATCAAGTGAGTATATGAGGAAGAGACAGTTTTCCATAACATTCCCGTATTCCGTTTTCAAAAACCTTTGAACTGATGATTTTCAAGCAAAGGATAGGTTTCTCCATGAATTAGGCGAATGACATTGTTATTTGCCACGAAGCTTTGTGGAAATGAAGGTTGAATTTTCGTAAATTCATCAATCCGATCCAAAACCTGTTGTGATAAACTAATCTCAACAGCATCTAAAACAGACTGCAATTGCTGGGGTTTTGTAACTCCAGCTATGGGGAACATTTGTTGATGCTGATGCTTTACCCAAGCGAAGGCGAGTTGAGATGATTCAATTTCTAATTCATCTGCCAATTCGTCCAATTTCTGAGCTATTTCCAGCCTTTCAGGAATTATATTGGAAGGATCAAGACGTCCGGATTTGGTTCCTCTAGTGTATTTACCTGTAAGTAGCCCACCAGCCAAAATACCCCAAGGCACCATTGCCAACCCAATTTCTCTTGCGCATGGTATGACATCATGTTCCATATCTCTGCGTACCATGGCATAAGGAAATTGATAAGCTATAAATCCTGTCCAACCTCTTTCCTTGGCCATCATGTTGGCCATTGAAACTATCCATGCTGGTGTGTCAGAAATCGCGATATAGTTCACTTTGGTTGAACTGACCAAAATTTCAAGGTTCTTCATTATTTCTTCAATTGGTGTTGTATAATCCCAGACATGAAGATACAACAAATCAATGTAATCTGTTCCTAACCTTTTGAGGCTTTCACCAACAGATCGAAACAGATTTTGCGATGGTTTCCGCTCGCATTGGGATAGTTTGGTTTTGTGGTGTCATGGAGAGTGTATTTGTTGCTATAACATAGCGATCTCGATCACCTTTGATAAATTCACCAATGACTTGTTCGCTTTCACCATTTGTATAGTTGTTTGCAGTGTCAATAAATGTACCTCCGTAGTCTGAAAACATTTTCAGCAATTCAAGAGAAGTTGTCTTGTCAGCACCCCAACCCCATGGGTTTGTAGCACTTAATGTCATTCCTCCCAAGGCTACTTCAGACACTCGCAACCCTGAGTTTCCAAGCAATTTGAATTTCATGGTAAATTTGATTGGTATGCACAATATATGTACCTATGAGTTTACATAATAGACAAAATTATTTTTCCCCTGTTTCCACTAATTCAGGAAATTTTCTTATCCATTCACTCCAAGACCCTGCATAAAGAGGAATTTGCCCAAAGCCCAATTCATCCGCCAGCAGTATGTTGAAACAAGCAGTAACACCTGATCCACAATAGAATACAGAGTTGCTTTTCAACTTTGATTCGAACAGATGGATCAGGGAATCCAGTGGTTTAAGGCTAAAATCAGGATTCAAATTTTCCTGCCACGGAAGGTTTATTGATTGCGGTATTCGGCCAGCCATGAAATCTGGCCCACTATCCAGACCAAGGTACCTCTCGACATTTCTGGAATCTATTGGTACAATTTCTTGCCTTTCTATGGCAAGTTTTAGGGTTTGTGCTGTTATAATCGGCATAAATCCGTTTTCCCAAGAATGAGGGAGATTTTCAAGCTGACTGGATATAATTTGGTATTGAGGGGTACCCTGTTCGGTAACTCCACCAATTTTCGCCCATCGTTGGATTCCACCTTCCATTACTTTGACGGAGGAAAAACCTAGTGTCTTTAGCATCCACCACAGCCGAGCAGCATATCCACCACCTGCGTTGTCATATGCAATGATGTCGTCATACTTTTCTATGCCTGTTGATTGAAGATAGGAAATGAATTGAGTAATAGGTGGCAAAGGGTGCCTTCCAGTCTGAGAGGTAATTTCTCCACATAAATCGGATTCTAAATCAGCAAAAACAGCCCTTGGGATATGTGATTTCAAAAACAGGTGCTTTCCACCCATTGGATTTCCTAGCTCATATTGTACATCAAACAGTTTGAAATCATGGTTTGGCCAGAGAGAAAGAAGTTCTTCTGGTGCGATGAAATTTTTCATTGGGTTAATTTAATCCAATGGAATTTGTTGTTTTTGATTTGGGACTTTCCCAAAAAATTAATTTCAGAAAAAAAGGCGTCGGTATGGTTAACTTGGCATGTCTCAAAGATAAAGGCATGAGGTATTTTACAATTGAACAAGGGTCAAAGGAACACAAAATCGACTATAGAATGGAAGGAGAAGGCACACCAATTGTATTTGTTCCAGGAACGGCCGGTGATTCAAAAATATTCTGCGGGGTCATGTCCCATCTGAAAAAGAGCTATCAAGTCATATCTGTTTCCCATATTCACATCGAAGATTTTTTTGACATGGTTGATGCACTTCATGAGGCCATACAAGGCTTGGTCAGTGAAAAGTTCCATTTAGTTGGCACATCAGTCGGTGGGCGGATAGTTCAATATTATGGGGAAAAATATGGCTCTGACTTGCTTTCAATAACTTTGGGAAACACATACGTGTCAAACGATGAGATCATAAAGAAGAACCTGAAGAAGGCAAAAGCCGCAAGAGTCACACCTGCTCGCATATTGCGGAGGATGCTCTTGAAGGGGATCAAGGCAGGAATTGGGGACTATGATGAAGATGGAACGGTTTACAACTATTTCAAAGAGAGTCTAAATGCTCTTTCAAAGCAGGAAATATTGATAAGGATTTGGTGGAACTTGGTTGAATTGCCTCTGCCGACCATTTCTCCCACTCTTCCAATCCAAGTAATCAATGTTGCTGATGATCCAGTAATTCCTGAAATGTCAAAGGAAATGGTAGCAACATACTATAAGCAGGCAAGGGTGACAACATTTGCAAACGGAGGGCACTTTCCGTATCTGTACAGCCCTCTCCTATATGCTGATGCAATAAAAAACTTTATTGAGCAGGACTAATTCTCGGGAAGGAACATCTGAATCAGGTACAATCCAAGGAAGTTCCCGACTATAAGAACCAAAAGAATAGAGACAATGCCAATTGGATAAATGTACCTATTTTTTCCTCTTTCAAAATTAAATGGTTCAATGAAAGAGAAAATCGAGCCGTATATTCCCAGAAATGCCCCTCCTAGAAGCCAAAAAATATCCATTGAAAAGTTTCCCCACATGAAATCCAAGAATAGTCCCGTAATGCAGGGCAACACAAACATATCTGAATCCTGCAATAGAAACAAGCGGTGCATCCCAATCATCAATGCAGTCAATAACAGAAAGCTGGGAAGCTGATGAAGAAGAACTTTGAGGTATAATGTCTGGCGTGACAATTGGCTGGCTTGGATTTCTTCTGGATTGTTGAAGATGAAGAAAATTGAGGTAAGGTTAACAAAGGACAAGACAAAAACACTCAATGAATAATACAGCCAGAACGGAGACATATGTATCAATTCATTGGTTTTCTGTTTTAGTTTTCCAACTGTAAATAACCAAACAATCAGATAAAAAGAGAAATAGATGTACTCTGGAGTTCTGAGCGCTAATCCATAAATGAACACCATCGCCATATCGATTATGTACCAAGCCAGAATTAAATCTATAACTCGGTTTGATATTGGACTATTATCAGAATGAAACCACTCGAACATCCAGAGAGACACAATCATGAGTTCGTTTGGGAAGCTATAACTTTTGTTTTCTTCATCCGTGAAAATTCAAGTTCTCAGTGCATTCTGAGAGTTTACCTCACACAAATGAGCATTATTTTATCAACCAGCTATTTTCTTCCATACCTTGGTTTTCCATTTCTGGAATGGGATTAAGAGATCGAACATACCTGTTGGTTAGCTTGTACAAGAAATAGATAATTGTAACGACTATTCCAAAAACAAGAATGAACAAATTTGCATCAGCTATCAGAACAGTGGCCAAATTAGTCCCAACAAGTACGTAGAATATGACTCGAGGGATTGTGCCAATCGTTGTTGCAATCATGAAATCTTTGAACCTGATAGAAGTAAAACCGGCGCCGTATGAAACGACGTCAAAAGGTACAAAGGGCAAAATTCTTCCCACCAGCACAATAACAAAACCTTTTTCCTCAATAAGTTTGGCGTAATCTCCCGCATCATCATCAATGAATTTTGAGAGAAAAAGGAGAAACTGATCGAAAAGTGACGGACTGAACGTTTCTTTCAGTTCATTTTTTTCGATATAAACCAGCATCCATTGCTTGAACTTTCTTGCAATCCAAAATGCAACTATAGCACCGAGAAGAGAACCAATGATGCCGCCAGCGATTGCGACGTAAATTCCATAAACAGGGAATGCTTCATTGAAAATGCCTCCAGCAGAAGTAAGTACAGCCTCAGAAGCGATTGGAGCAACAATGGCCTGAAAAATCATGAAAAGTACAAGGAACGAGAAAGCAAAAAAAATACCAAAAGAATCAAAGCTTTCAACCATAAAATCGAAAAGGTATGATATGAAACCTACTAGATCCACATATATTCTATCTTTTCTTAATTATTAAATATAAGTAAACCTTCGCGCCACAATGAAACGCCTTCTTGTTTTAGAAGGTTCTTCTTAAATTGTACTCCACCCTGACCACTGTAATTTCCTAGCTTTCCATTTGCTAGAACAACACGATGACAAGGAACTATAAGTGGCATCGGATTAGATGCCATTACATTTCCCACAAATCGTGCATGGTGAGGTGAAAGCCCTGCGAATGTTGCCAAGTCCTTATACGTCACAGTTCTCCCTTTACTTACCTGAAGCAATGCCTTCAGAACTGCACCTGTTTTTTCAGGCAGCAAATGGAATCCCAATTTTTCGGATCCAATTGTTGTATCGGGCGTCGCCCCTCTGCCGATTGCCTCTATTGCCATGGCAAAGTCCCAGCCAACATTACTATCAATTTCATATTGCATATTGAAATATCTAACGACTGACAAAATGCTTTCATTGGC
>JALUTL010000182.1 GCA_027016475.1 Candidatus Heimdallarchaeota archaeon | reverse complement strand
ATCAGATGTCATGAATCCAAACAACGTTGGAGGATGTTTCTCCCCGATCAATCCAAGCATTGATTATCAATAAGTGTAGCAGCAGCTCTGATATTTTGGCCGCTCTTCTCGTCTGCAAAGAAGTTGGCATTTTGAAGATTTCTCCAAACAAAGTTGATTACATGGGAGTAGACTTAATTCCAAGTTTTGGTTGCAGATCATGTATCACAAATTCAGAAGAAATTTTTGAGGATCTATTTTCAATTCCTATCTATCGTCAAATCATTCATAAAAAGAAAAGGGTTCAGGCTGTGATGCTCAACTACTCCGATTTTTCAAAAGCATATGGCTACTTGGAGGCCAATTATATCCTCCTAATAACCCAACAAAGACTCTCCCGGTTGGGCCAAATTCATCGAATAAAATTCAAGTTTTTCCATGGACGCGGTGGGATTCTAGGAAGAGGAAGCTACCCTGCCAGCATGGCACTCCTTTCACTTCCTGCACCATTGACAGAGCATTTGCAAATTTTGGAGGTGGGTGAAGCTGTTCCCAGTAAATATTCCAACCTCTATCTGGCTATGGACAATTTTGAAAACATAATCTATTCATCGCTTATGAAAAAAATGAACTCAAAACTCCACAAGAAAACAGAAGAGTTTGATGTTTCTGCAATGGACGCCCTAGCATTTTTGGCTGACCATTCTACCCAATCATACCAACAGCTTGTGCAAAGGCAAGACTTCATTCAATTCTTTATTGAGTGCTCTCCGGTTGATATGATTGATTTCTTCTTGGAACGAAACCCGTATGCCACGATAGACCCACTGAAAGAAGGCAGAAAAATTCAAGATGTGAATACGACTTCATGGGTTTTCTCGTGGAACTTGATGCGAATCAATCTTTCTACCTATTTTGGGGTTGGAACGGCCTTGAAACAATATGTTGAGTTGCATGGCATTCAACCTCTGCAAAGACTGTATCGTGAATGGGATTTTTTCAAAAGTTTGATTGACAATCTGCAAATGGTTATGCTTAAAACCGACATTCGAATAACCTCAAAGTTCGCAGTTTCTGCTTCACATAGTCATAAGGCGATATTGAGAGAACTGGTTAAGGAATTCGAATTGACACAATCGATGGTGCTGAAAATTGTAGAAAACAATGAGTTGCTTGAGAACACTGCGATACGCAGAACTGTGCTTCAACGGAGAAAGTATCTGGATCCTCTCTGCCTTCACTTAATTCAACTTCTCTACAAATGGAGAAAAACCAACCGTCCAAAAGAACATGAAAATCATCTTTTGCTTAAAGACCTTGAAGAAAGTATTAATGCTATTTCTACAGGATTAAGAAATACGGGTTAAACCATGAGTTCGTCAGTAGAATTTTCCACTTTGGAATCTCCTCAAAAATTGTTCATTCTACTCCTATTTGTTTTCATATGGTTTCAGGGACTGTCAGTTGTCACCACCACACTTTTTGTTATCCAAGGCGGGCAGGAATTTGATCCATTTTTTTATTCACTGCTTTTGATCACATTTACGGGTGCTGTTGTCACATTTTTCGCTATTTTCAATAGTAAACCGCCATACCATAAAGCAATTTATCCAGCAGCAATTGCAAACTTAATTTTGGCAGCAGATCCTGTCCAGTTTGATGTTCTCAATGCACTATTTTCATTTCTTTTGCTTTACTTGGCTATTCGTCACCCTTTTGAGTATCATCTCCAAACTGGAACATTTCGATCTCCACAACCAATAAAAAAGAAAAAACGGTAAGCTCTATCACCATTGTGTTTTTATAAGCCAAACAAAAGTGGAATTAATGATTCCAGATAGCCATCCTCGATCTGCTTCGTTGAAAACAAGACATGCTTTGATTGACGGAGTCAAAAAGTCAATCGTTGCGGAATCTGGATTGATCGCACATGGACGTGGTGAGGCATTTGATTATCTTTTAGGAGAAAAGACCCATCCATTTTCTATTGAGGCGGTACGCGCAGCGGCAGCTTTGCTTTTTCTGGCGGATCATCCTGTTATCTGCGTGAATGGCAATACTGCTGTTCTTTGTCCAGACGAAATGATCCGTTTTTCAAATAGGAGTGGGATTCCACTCGAGATCAACCTTTTCTATCGAAGACCTGAACGGTATGTTGCTATTGAGAACCATTTGAAGGCAAAAGGAGCAAGAAAGGTGTTGGGTGCAGATCCCGAAAAGTTTACTGAGCTTCCAGGTTTAGAATCATTTCGGAGAGTGGTTGATGTGGACGGTGTTGCCAAAGCGGATGTTGTGGTAGTTCCGCTTGAGGATGGCGACAGAACAGAGGCGTTGGTGCGTTTAGGGAAAAAGGTGATAACTATTGACCTTAACCCATTATCTCGCACTTCTCTAGCGGCAGATGTCACAATTGTGGACAATGTCTTGCGGGTTTTCCCGCTACTGGAAGAAACATATTTTTCTATGGACAAGGATGAGGCCCAAGAAATCATCAATAAATATGACAACAAAGCGATATTGGAACAATCTTTGGAAACTCTTAGCCATTATTGGAAAAACGAATTCAACAAAAAATATGCTGACGCCATGAAGGCAAGAATATCAAAATAGCAATGTGTTAGATTCACATTGCAATTTGCCATGACAGATACGATGGGTTAAATAGAACGTGGTTAAGTATCCATGTATAACTCGAACTGTTACTAAGGTCTAGCATGGTCTTGGTAATAACAGGAAGGTGATATGTTGTCGTTAAACATATGGACTCGCTCCGGTTCAGAAAAAGCACAGTCTAGCCAAACAATCCGGATTCTGCTTCGATCCCTACAATATTTGGCAGAAGACGCATCCTCATCCGAATCTGATGGGCAAGAATTCCTCTCAATTGTTGTTCCTGTTATCAGGAACATGTTTGTACCAACTGAAGGAATTTCCATCAATGAGCAGATTTCGGTTTTTCTTTTGTCATTGGGATGGAAAAATACGCAGATCCGCACTTTGTCTTCATCCAAAGCGGAAATTATACTCGGAAACAACAGACATTTGGAGCAAAACGAATCGTTTGAACAGGGATTGAAGCTATTGACCAAGGCAATTTTCAAGGCAATAGGCTATTATCTCCTGAACAAGGAGATAGACCCATTGGTGAGAATTGATTTCACTACTGGTGTGATCTATACAATAGAGCTGAATGCAGTGGAAATAGGAACCTCTACGATTGCAAAACCTCGCGCGTCACAACCAAAACCAGCTGCAAAACCGGAAGCCCCAAATTACACCTCCAAACCTGAAACATCCGCTCCAATCGAATCCGAAAGGAGCATAGATCCGTCCCAATTGTTTCTGCCAATCCTGAATACTAAACTTCCTCTATCAACCCTTTATGTACTATTGCAGGATGTCATGAGTGAATTTGCCTCATCTTGGTATGAAGAAAACCCGTTAGAGAATTTAGGAACAGATGATGCCAGACAAAATGTACTTATCCTTACACAATTTCTTGTAGACAAGACTATTCAAGCTGGACGCTCTACAAAAACAGTAGGAGACCAAATCGGAAGATTCTTTTCAAAAGCATTGGAAGAAACCTTTGGATCGAATCCTGAAGACATACTGACCCCTGAAATAATTGAATCACAAACAATGACCATGATCCGTGATATTAAGGCACGTTCTCTTTGCACCCTTTCTCCCGGTGACAAATGTGTACAAGAGAATCGAGCCATTTGTGATTTTGGCATGGGGATTTATGAAGGCGTATTGTCAACCTTCACGGGTAAAACTTATGAATTCACCAATTATTTTGCAGCAGGAAAGAGAGACATTTACTGTCTAATGGAATTTCAAGTCAAGTAATGGTGAACCTCATGGATGGGCCATATACCCCTGATTGGCTCAAGAAATTGGAAGAACCTTCGCTTCCACCTTTAATTCAACTTATCCGACTTGTACAACATAACTCATTCTCACAAAACGATGAATTCTGCTCTCTTTTGGATGATGCATGCCGTGCCAATCCGTTATTTAGCCCTTATCGCAATATTGAATCCTTCAAATCCTTAATTGTGCAGGCTTTGAATGAAGGCCTTACTCCAAAGGAAATTGTAACAGCCATTGATTGGAAGGCATTCGAACAATTGACGGCTTCATTCCTTATCTACTCAGGTTATTCAGTCATTCAGAATTATAGGTTCAAATCTGTCTTTTCCGCCAAAAAAAATCTTGAAATTGATATCATTGCACAATCCAAGGCGTCACATGAAATACTACTCATTGATTGCAAAAGGTACAAGACCCCTTCTCAGGCTCCTGTGAGATTGGCCGTGCAAAAGCAGATCGATAGGTGTCATCAACTTATGGAACAGCTTTCCTTCATCCATGGCGACCCCCGACTGCAATTTACTGAATGGGATTTTTTCACCCTCTATCCAGTCATGGTCACTTGGCGAGATCATTCAATTAGATTTCATCTTGATGTGCCTATTGTACCCATTGAAAATTTCTTGGACTTCATCGCGAACTTTTCAGAGTATCGGGAGTTTTTGTGGAAATTTTCCAGAAAAATTTGATTTAATTCTTGTAGCTATTAATAAGTTGAATCAATTCATCAACGAATGCTGGATCAAAAATCTTGGCAGTTATCAAGGAAAATTCTCTTGGGTCAGGGAAAAAATGGATTTCCATTCTGGAATTCCTGGCAACCAGTTTCTCATCCCTTTCTTCGAGCTGAAGATTATACTTGGACGCCACATCTTCCATAAAGTTCCTTCCCTTCTCCCACGAAGGAAGCCTTTCCTTGATTCGCTCAACCATTGATTCCTCTCCTCTTCCGTATTTTTATTGCCATTAATGCAGTGACAGTTGTGGGAATCATCAAAAATGAAACCTCAACAGAAGTTGAAGTTTCAGTGGGTTCTTGTCCAGGTAGCAACAATGGTTGTTCAGGGACTGTACCCTTCGGATCGGGTGAACCCAATTTGAAATCAGATGCCTTATTGGTATCCTTGTAGATTGGATCACGCAATAACGCTATATCTGCTCCAGGAGCTTCAGTGGCCTCTGATCCATCTGGCGCTGTCCCAGTTCCCCAACCAACTGCATCAACAACCTCCCCATCTGGATTCAGCAGTTGTACCATCCCACCGCCGTTAGACAGCGACATTGTCATCTCAAAGTCTGCTGTTGCACCATATCCTGATTGAAGACCTGCTTTGTTTCTTGCAATAACTATTGATGTGTATGCAGGTATCTTATATCCCTGCTCAAAGGTCAACATTGCGGTATCTGTTCCGGCTTTCCAACCAGCAATAAGAACTTCAAACGGGAAGCTGTTGGTAATCTCAAAATATTCGCCATCTGAATCCGATACCTTATCGGGATTCGGCAATACTTCTGAAATCAAAACTCGCCAATTTTCACTTGATGCATAATTTACAACATTGATTGTTTCTATATCCGTAAAGGTTCCCTGTGACGTTTCTGCCTTGACTTCAAAAGTCGTAACTCCATTAGGAAGCTTGGTTGTGTCAAATGACAGTGAAAAGGTACCGTTGGTATGGTCAGTTACCTCAACAAAATCTCCTGTCCCAAAGCGATAACCGACGTATGTAGGTGAAATTCCAGTTGCTTGTGCAGATATTGTGACTGTGCCGCTAACAACATCGGCATAGCTGAATGCAGTTTGGGAGATTCCAATGGGCAATTCCCAAGCTGATGCCACCGCAACGTCCTTCTTCCACACTTCCTCAATGAAGAAGTTGGCGATATCTGGTGCATCAGCAACAACCAAACCCATGTCTCTGTTTGCCTCAGAAGATGTAAATGAGGTTTTTCCGCTGTCCAAAGAGGTTACACTTCTTGGTGACCAATTCCCAGAATAGACAAATGTATGTTTGCCATCAATAATCCAATATTTATTATGATACAAGTTCAGTGTATTTGTGCTGTTATATACAGGAATTAGATTTGCTACAAGTGATCTGGCGGCAGCTGCCGTATCTATGTTTTCCGTCCCGCCAACTCTCCTTCTTGATATCAGAACTTGAATGTCCAAATTTGGATTGGCCTTCTTGAGGTCTATCAAGGTCTTGTTGAAATCCGGTCTGGAAATTGTATACATTGAAACATAGATTGAAGATTTTGCAGACTTCAAATAGTCAAATATTACATCGGCTGCATTGTCCGGATTTGCGAACGCTGTTACATTATAGGTTCCTGTAAAATTTGCCTTCGGAATGTTGGTATGTGATGGGAAACCTGACAGTTGCACCTCAACATCATTCAAAAACGGTGCTGAAACACCTTCTCCTGATCCCAATGCAGGCGGAACTTCACCATCAGCCCAGTCCGATTCAAAAATGGAGGTATAATATTCCGCAATCTGCTGGTTGTGAATGACCATTCCTGCTTCACGGTTGTTTGTGAAGGCGTTTTTCCCGAAGTTTATTGAACTGATCAGGGAAATTTTTTTGTCAATGATGACCATCTTGTTGTGTGTGTCTGTCAAATATTCTCCGTCTGGATTGTTTGCGGAGCTTCCCATCCACCGAACCTGAATGCCAACACTCTGGAAAAACTTTGTCACATCATCGGAATCTTTGTCCTCATTTACCTGAACCCTGACAGTTACTCCACGTAAATGCGCCTTGACAATTTCTCTGAACACTGGTGATGGATCATTTTTCCAGTCTTCCAATGTAGACCCAGACCCATCAAACATTGTGATGTACTGATTTTGAACATCCAATGTAGTATTTGCTCTCGAAATCCAGTATGCGTGGATTTCTAACGCATTGTCAGGTGTGAACATAGGGGACAGGCTCATAGATTCTTTGACATTTAGCGCAGAGAATTTTGGAGTGTAACTTTCAACATTAAATTCATTCTCTGGCATCTCAAACGTTTGATCTGCTGTTGCTAGTACGAAAATCCCTTGAAGGGATCCTACTGCAAATGCAAATATGAAGATAAAATAGAAGGCCCTTGCCATATGATAATAGAATGCGAGCATAATTGATAAGGTCTTCCAATAGTTGTGTTTCAAAAAACCAATTCGGAATGCTGTTTGGAACAATACCTTATGATTTTTTCCTGTTATCCTTTGACCTGATTTTGACTTGACCAAAATGAATAGCGCAGCTTACACAATATGTTGCCGTTTCCCTTCTTCTCGGGATTATAGCTCCAGCTTTCCTAAGCTCTTGGGCCATTCTTGGATCAAGTACGCTGATGTATCTCGTCCTCTTCTTGGCCTTGTCTGCTGGAACGGATCTGCCGCAGTTGTCACATTGGACTGGAGGAGCTCTTCCCTTTGATCCCCCGGATCGTCCTCCAGTTCTCCTTTTCTTGGTCATTAAAGCATCGCCTCTGTTGAATGCATATGTATGTCTCAGCCTTGAGGCTTTTTAAACTTCAGATACGTACATCGATTGAAAGAATATTTGACAAAACTCCATGTTTGGAAAAAGTAATCTCCCCATATTTCGTGGAGTAATATTCATCTTATATACTTGCTCAAGCTATGGCCGTAGGAATCACATGAGGGACAATGGTATCGATAGGTGCAAACTATGTGGATCAGGTAGCAATCTATCGTTTTGCAAAAAGTGCGCTTCCCTTATTTGTCCCCAATGTGTCGAAACAGTTTTTTTCAAGGAATACCATTGTCAGGCTTGCAACTCCACATCATTACTTGAGCACTGCGACGATTGCAATCTTCCAACACAACCGAAAGAGACACGACGCCTTTTGCATTGTCCCATCTGCAAATCTCAGGATTTGAGTGATCCACGTAAAACTATTCAAGAAATCCCTGATGTATTCCTCCAAACATTAAAGACACTTGAAGCGGATGGACACAGGTTGCTTGAGTCCCACCGCAAGTTTGATCGGATGGTAGCAATTGTCAGAATCGGTCGGGAGGCAGGATATTATGGCTATCCTACAATAGAGGAGGATTTGAGAAGGATGGTGAAAGTTTTGGGTGAAACGACCCAAATCGCACTTGATGAATTGAATAGTATCAGAAAATCGAGTGCCCATGTGATTCGCGAATTAAGGGGTTTCAAAAATCTTGAACTCGACCTTTATCCGATTTTTATCTCCCACCTCAAAATATTGAATGACAAAATTAGCCTGTTTCAGAAACGCCTTGCAATTCAGTACGAAAAAATCAATGAAATTATCAGTGAAATTGCACCGAAACTTGAATCCCTTAACGGGCAACGAGAAAATTTTGACAAAATCAGGGATCTATTTCCTGCTGATTTGATTGTTTCCGGTATTATTGCAACATTGAATGAATTGAACATTGAAGTTGAAGAATCAAATCTCAAAAAGCATAAAATGAAAGGATCATTGGTTTTCTTGGACAAGGGAATCATAATTTGTTCAAAATCCACTTCAAATGTTTATAAGTTCCCTTACACTGATCTTCTTGAAACTCGCATTATGGACACATATTTCAAAATCTCAAGATTGGAGGTTATTTTGAAAAGAAACACCATTCGAGTTTTCGGAGTCCCTGCTGATCTGAATCTAATTAAAAATTATTTTGATTGGGTGCAGCAGCACTATCCGAACAAATTGGCAGTGTCCAGCTCAGAAGATATCCAACTGATTGATCTTCGAAGCCCTGATGGATCCACACTTCGACGGGAAATACAGGCCTTGATTACAGAGGTTCTAAATCAAATAAAAGGGCAGGGAAGTGCCGGAAGTCCCAACTCAATGAATGAAGGGCAGGCACAAATTCGCAACAGGATTTATGAAATCAATGCAAAAATAGATTACCTGACAAAAACGTACGCCACCTATCCTGTGACTCCTGAAAACGTTATAGATCAAATCCTCGCCCTTAAACAAGAAAAACGTTTTCTTCTAAACCAACTGAATCACTATGGACTGAGTTCTCCCATTTATGGAAATGCGTCCAAAAAACCAACTCCCTCTCCAAATCGCTATGGGCTGTTCAAAAGTCATTTGAATTAGTTTCCGGTTTTTTCCAGTCTATTCCCGTAATGTTTGTAAAATCTTTAAATACGAATCTATAACTATAAAACTGTAGAAAATCCGAAAAAGGTTGAACATCATGTGCGGGATTATAGGAATAACACAGCTTAACAATATTGATTCAGGGAAAAAGGTCTATGAAGCTCTGACACGATTGGAATACCGTGGCTATGATTCCGTAGGTATTGCGATTATTGATCCGTCTCAACAACTTGTGGTGCAGAAAGACAAGGGATCAATTGAAGAGGTCGGTAAAAAGCTGCAATTTGCTTCTCTTTTGGGACATACCGCAATCGGGCATTCACGGTGGGCGACGCATGGTCCCCCAAGCAAAGAGAATGCCCATCCACACGTCTCTCAGCAACAAAGAGTCGCTGTTGTACATAATGGAATCATTGAAAACTTTCTTGAAATCAAAAAAGATCTTCTGGAGTTGGGCTATCATTTCAAATCAGAAACAGATACAGAGGTTATCCCGCACCTGATGGAATATTATTTGGATCAGGGTTTGGAGCCTATTGAAGCGATTAAGGAACTAGTAAAATCTATTAAAGGTACTTTTGCAATTGTCATGACCCTTCTCGATGAACCCGACACCATTTATGCCTTTAGAAGGGACAATCCATTGGTGTTGGGTATAGGTGAAAATGAAAACTTTTGCGCAAGCGATATACCAGCATTCCTTCCATATACCAACAAAGTGATCATTCTAAAGGACAATGAACTCGCAATCCTAAAGCCCACTTCATATCAACTGATTAACCTGAAGACTGGTGAGACCATTAAACGAAAACCAAAAGAAATTACATGGACAGCAGAAGCTGCGCAGAAAGGTGGTTTTCCCCATTTCATGCTGAAAGAGATTCATGAGCAACCGCATGTCTTGAAAACACAACTTTCCACGCAGGAAGAAATATTGGAAACAATTGCCGAGCAAATTGTAAAGGCAAACAAGGTTGTGGTTGTAGCGGCTGGAACCGCCTATTATGCAGCCATGCCGGCCTATTACCTGTTTCCACGTTTTGCCAAAAAAATTGTAATTCCCGTAATTTCCGCAGAATGGGACAATGTAGCCCCTCTTATTGACACAGAGACAGTTGTATTGGCATGTTCACAGAGTGGAGAAACGTTGGACACAATTAAGGCAGTGAAAGATGCAAGACAGAAGGGCGCAAAGGTTGTCTCCGTAGTTAATGTAATTGATTCAACTCTTACTAGATATTCGGATCACGTTTTCTATATCCATACTGGGCCTGAAATAGGTGTCGCAGCAACAAAGACTTACTCCGGATTGAACTTGGCTGTTCAGAGAATTGCATTTGCTTTGGCGAAACTCACTAACTCATTGACAGAGGAGGAAAGATCTGAATTTGAACTTGCATTGGAAAACATTCCTCAAGCAATCTCAAAGGTCATCCAGCAACATGAGATAAAAGCAAAGCAGCTGAGCAACTGGCTCAAAACCAAAACATCTGCTTTCTATCTTGGCAGAGGGGCATCGTATTCCACCGCGTGTGAAGGAGCGCTAAAAATGAAGGAAATTGCCTATATTCATGCCGAAGCATATCCTGCCGGAGAATCCAAGCATGGGCCGATTGCACTGATTGAACAGGACTTTCCAGTCATATTTACAATACCCAATGATCACACACGGAAAAAGATGATGGGATCCGTTCAGGAAATGAAAGCACGTGGTGCAAAGGCTATCGGAATTGTGGAAGAAGGCGATACCGAAATCATGGAGGTGTTAGACCATTGGTTCGAAATACCCAAAGGGTTCAGCAACTTCCTTTCATCCATTGTGTATGAAATCCCTCAACAACTGCTAGCTTACTACACTGCAACGTTGCGCGGATATAATCCTGATAAACCAAGAAATCTTTCAAAATCAGTCACTGTCGAATGAAAGATTCCAGACAAAGCATTATTTAACTGAAACATTGGTGATAAATTATGAAAGGTGTAATTTTGGCTGCTGGGCCTGGTGAAGCATTACTTCCCATAACTTCCTCAATACCCAAGGCTATGGTTCCCATTTTGGGAAAGCCTCTGATTGAATACCAGATTGAAAAGCTTGCTGCTCTTAAAATCAATGAAATCATCATTGTTGTCGGGCCAATGGGAAATCAAATTCGTTCATATCTTGAAAATGGCTCCAGATTTGGAGTAGAAATAAACTATCTAGAGCAGCCAAAAGACAAGAATGGCATTGATGAAGCAATCAAATTGCTAAAACCGCTGCTGGAACACGAAGACCTCTTTGTCCTACAACATACTGACATAATTTCGGATCCCTCCCTGATTACACGAACCCTCAACTCCTTGGACAATTTAGGCGCAGACATGGCAATTGCTGTCTGCCTTCAATCTGATATTGCAGAATTTGGAGTTGTAAATATTGATCCCCAAGGATATTTGGAGCATGTTTACGAGGAGGGCTCCAAAGTCAAGGGCAATTATGTGATTGGAGGTACTTTTGTTCTGACTCCGAAAATATTCTCTTATCTAGATCAAGGCTATCATTTCAATGATGCATTCAACCAATTCATCAAAGATGGGGGAAAGATAGCCTGTGGTGTTTGGACTGATTCATGGGTTGATGTTGGACAACCGTGGGACATCATCAAGGCTACGCGGTTGGTCATTGAAGATCTCACATATACGCGGATTCATCCTAAAGCTAAAGTAGAAGGCAATACCCAAATTCTTGGCCCTGTGATAATTGAGGAAGGCGCAACCGTTTCCCATGGAAGTGTCATCAAAGGACCTGCCTACATAGGAAAGAATGTATTCATCGGAAACAATGTTCTTATCAGATCAAATGCTGTAATAGATGACAACTGCGTAATTGGCATGGGATCCGAAATCAAGGGCAGCGTCTTGATGAAAGATGCAACCGTATCACGGCTGAGTTACATAGGGGACAGTGTTGTCTGTCAGAATGCTTCAATCCACGCAGGGTGTGTCACAATCAACAAATCGAAAAACGGCTCAATCACTTCAGTCGTCCAAAATCAACGTGTAATCGTCCCTCTTCAAAAATTCGGTGCAGTTTTCGGACCAAACTCCACTGTGTGGCCAAACGTAACGTTGATGCCTGGCACCATTATCGAAGCAAACACTGAAGTGTTGCCAAACCAAGTTGTTTCAGGAAGAATTGCCTAAATCAGATAACAAGTCAGTAAACCTTCGGGCAACTTCATCTTGTTTCCAATGTTCAAGTAGCAACCTTTTGTTGCTTTCCACTGCCTCGGGATACTTCAGCTCTTTAACATACTCTTCAATTACATCATCAAGCTCACTCGGGTCACATATTCTGTTGACTATGCCTTTCTCCAAGGCTTCGATGGCGTCCAACGGTTGCCCCATAAGTATCACCTCTTTCGCCACCCCTATGGATGTCAACTTAGGTAATCGTTGTGTCCCTCCCCATGCAGGGATCAGACCAAGTGTTGTCTCCGTCAACCCTATCTTTGCATGGTTTGCCAAAATACGCACATCACATGCCAATGCAAGCTCCAATCCCCCACCAAATGCATGCCCGTTTATTGCTGCAATTGTCAGTTTTGGAAGCTTTTCCAGCTTTTGCAGCATTAACTGTGCAGATTCAGTAAATTTGTGCTTCGCCTCACCATACAGCTTCCCCACTTCCTTTAAATCCGCACCAGCACAAAACGCCTTCCCTTCTCCAGAAATAATTACTGCTGAGAGGGAGACGTCAGAGTACAAGAGGTCTATCAAATAGGTCAACTCCCGAATCATGTCTGAAGAAACTGCATTTCTTGAACCGGGTCGGTTAAGGGTAATGTAACCAATCAACCCCTTCTTAGAAAATTTCACAGTCTGCATCATGTATTCTCTTCATCTGATTCTTGTTTCTTTAATGCATTCTCCAATTGGAGGAAATCTTCTTCATTTAGACTGGATTTTGGACGCGTTGACCCCTTTATTGGGGCTTCGTCCTCATTGGTCTCTTTCTCCAACTCCTCTAATTTGGCATCAATCAATGAAATTATCGGGTCTTCACTTATTTTTTGTTTTTCACTCAATGGAACTTGCGCAAATTTTGACGACTGCTGATCATTGGCCTCACGCCAAGTTCCTTGCATCGGAAACTGATTGTCCATTTTTTCTACTTCTGATTGG
>JALUTL010000181.1 GCA_027016475.1 Candidatus Heimdallarchaeota archaeon | reverse complement strand
GTGTACATATTACTCACAAATTGTGCCATTAACCACTGAAAGGGTAAAAATTGCAATGTTCAAAAAAAACAAAAATTTTGACATTTTTACCATTTAAAAATGGCTTCGGTAAATCGGGGTTTTACCATTCGCAATACATTTACGATTTTTTATTGAAATTAACGAATTTTTTCGACCAGCCAATATAGGCTGTAGATATTATTAACCCAGCAATTTACACGAAGTTACCCAAAAAGTAAGAGGAAACATCTCTCCCAAATCGAAATTCAGGAAAGTATTGACCATCTTTTTGTCGCAACAATTAATGGATGATTGTGGCCCGAACATAATCTTCCTTATGGCCATAGTGTTTTTAACCAACCATTCAATGTGAATACTTCACCAAATGATTGAGCTTTTTGAAAAAATTTTCTGACATAAGAAATATCATAGATGTTAGTCCTACCTATTTAGTTAGGACATTTATCAAATTCCAATAGCCAACATATAAATTGTAAATTGCCATAATTGATTATGTGACAGTAATTGCGCATCATCTCCGATGTGACAGCAGAAAAGTCTGCTCCCAATGTTCAATCTATCTTTGGAAGCCTGGAAAGCCATCCGATCCCTGTTACTTTTATTATTGCCCTTCATGTAAACATGACATCCTTTGCGATCGAGGACTAATCCAAGATTTTGTTTACGACGAAAACATACAGGCCGAAAAGGTGGTATATAGATGTCTTATCTGCCGAACCGAAGTTGAGGACAGAAGGTGGCCTCCTGAGGGTGGAGTTATTTTTGAGATGCTTGATGAGAAGTTGTAATTGATTCTTCAATAACCTTTATTGCCAAAGGTTCATGGAGTACATAAATGAGATTTAGATTAGGACGCCAAGAAGTCAGTGAAGCAAAGCAGGTGATAGTTCTTAGGACTGACCTAAAAATGGGAAAAGGAAAGATGGTGGCCCAAGGGGCACATGCTGCGGTCAAATCTGCATTCAATGCCATGTCGCATAACAAAACATGGTTCGACCGATGGGAACGTCAAGGAAGCAAGAAAGTTGTGTGTAGAGTTGAAAGTGAGCAGCAGCTTGTTGAGATATTTCAGGAAGCAAGGAAGCGGAAGCTTCCATCTGCAATCATAAACGATGCAGGGTTGACGCAATTGGAACCAGGAACAACGACAGCAATTGCTATTGGACCAGCACCTGCGGATCAAGTAGATGCACTCACTAAAACTTTGAAGCTCCTCTAATTTTTTACTTTCAATTGATAACTGTTTATTTATGTTTATAAGGTTAAGAATGCGAGAAATGGTATGGGCGAATATGATTTCGTTGAGGATGAAAAACCAGACAAGATTCAAGGATCTTTGTTGAAAGGTTATGCAGCGGCATTTGTCGCTATATTGATATTGGAAGCGGGAGTAAAAGTTGCTCTTTCTCCTGAATCCAATTTGGTACATAGATTGATTGCCTACATGTTGGGAATAGGAGTAATTTTCGTCTTGGCCTTGATGACCAAATCCATATGGAAAATGGTGTTTTTTGGAACTCCTATAGTAACTATCGCAGCTTTTGTTCCCCCAAGACTGCTGCCCAATGTGTTTGCAGACTTGTTTGGTGAATTTCTCTATTTGGACAAGGTTTTCACTGAGATAGTAAAGTTAGCGGAAAACAGTTCGTTTTCATCTCAGGTTGACCCCGCAATTGTGGAAAGTGCAAAGCAATATCTGCCATTTTTGTTTGTTATTGATATTGTAATTGGCCTGATTGTGCTTTCGATCGCAGGCCTAGGATTGGTATTATTAGTGCGTCTTTTTGCCAAGAAACCAAACATTCTTACCATTTTTTCAATCGTATTCATGATTGTTTTCTTGATTTTAGGAGTGGTTGTTCTCCCCTATACAATGACAGTAACATCGGGAGTTGCACAGTTCAGTGCAGACATGGCAATTGGCGGGTTCTATGTGGCAGAGGGAATAAATGAGCTCCAAAAGAACATGAATACAGGCAATTTTTCAGAGGCGACAAGATTGCTCAATCAAGCGGCTCCATGGTTTGAGGATGCCAGAAGTGTGCTTCTTAGTTTGGAACAGCTCGGTGTTACAGGCATTGCAAACCAAGTTTCGCCGGAATATGGAATAATAATTGAAAATGGATTTTTGATGGTCGAAGGGATAGTTCATTTGTCAAATGGACTGGCACCCTTTGTTGTAGGCTTGGCCAACTTGAAACTTGGCTTTGAGAAAGCATTTTCAGAGTTTAATTCATCTGGTTTCCAAGGTTTGATGCTGGCTCAGACCGATGAGGAATTTGAGGAAGGGCTTGAATTCCTTCGACAAGGTATGAACAACCTCAGTGCCGCCTTGGATGACATAAAGGAAGGGATCAATGTTTTTACAGAAATGGATCGAGATGCTCTGAAACAGGCAATCCAATCTCAAACAGGAGATGAAGCAACAGCTCAACAGGTTGATATGGCGATCGATGCCGCTTCATTGCTTAATATTACATTGGATATGTTCCAAGTCATAATTAATCCAGTAACTGTAAACGGAACAGAATCTGAATTTGCCCCTCTGATACATCTGATATTGGGGGCGCGTTCATTGAATGATGCCTCCCAAATAATTGGCAAGAACACCGATTTCCAAGGGACAGGTTCATTCTTCGCGGATGTCGTGTCCAACCTTACTGTCTTTAGAACTGCATTGGATGACAAGGCGTTTGATGATTTCGAAGCATTCAGTTCACAATCAAAGGAAATTACAGATTTGTATGGGCAGATTACGGGCGGTATAAACTTCTTGAAGGATTCAAGTGACGTTTCCATCAAGTTGGGAGAGTTTGGACAACAGATTGTGCCGTTGCTTACAAAAACCAACCAATCGTTATCAATCTTTAGATCAACTACCAATTTCACCGAAATAGATGATGAAACCTACAATTCGACCTATGATGATCTGGGAACCGTTGTTACTTCAGCGCAGAGTTTGAACGTTACGGCACATGAATTGGATGCATTGGTAAAGGCCATGATGGCAAACAGCAACAATGAATCCTACTATGGTCTGTTCACTGAGCCTTCCAAACAGATGGCATCTATGCTCAGCAATTTCAATGTCACACAAAACGCCCAGAACTTCATATATCTAGGACATGCTTTCAGGAACGTCATTCGTACAGCACAGACTCTAAAAGCAACTGAGCAGTATGTTAAGCACATTCAAAACGACATCCAAGAAATAGAAGACAGTAGTAACAAGACACAGACAATAATAGACAAGAAAGATCCGATTACTGCAAACATTACGGAAACAGATAGAGGAATCAATACAACGTTGGAATATGTTGAAAATGCACGGACGAATTTCACATTGGCGTTTGTAGAGGGCGGAATGACGCAGCTTTCCAATGTAAATGAAGCTCTGTCCAACATTATTGAAGACATCAAAGCGATGCAAGGTGACCAAGGGCTTGGAAAGATTAAGGAGATTATGGATGATCCAGCAGCCTATGTGATTGCGAATGGGATTGATCAAACTGTTCAAGACCTGAAGGATGCTGTGGCATTCATCAATACCAAATTCCAGTCAATCAATGGTCACTTGTCGAACATGAATCTCAATGCATAGATTATTTCGATTTCATCTTTTCTAAAGTTTGTGAGAGTTTAATTTCAAAATTTGGTCGTTCACATGCCTCAATGATTGAATTAAGTTCATCATCTAGTTGTCTTCTCAATTTTTCGATCAAATGGCGCTTGACCAAATTCTTGGTTTTATCAAGAATCCACCGATCAGAGGTACGGTAGATGTTCGCAATTTCCAAGGCCTTTTGCATGGCTTCTTCTGTAGTTTCACATATTGAATCGAACAGGTTTGAAGGAAGGTCTGTAACTGAAACTGTTTTTCCATTCACAAAGTTTGAGAAAGCAAAATTTTCACCGAGATAATGAGGAACGAGCACAGAGGTTCCAGAATCAGGTGTAAGAGACAGGGATCCGAATGCGAAGGCAAATTTTGCGCGATTTACTGCAACCCGGTGGTCAGACGCAAGAACCATAGAAATAGCACCACCTGCCACACTTCCATTTAATACTGCAATTATAGGCAATGGATGCGTGACCAAATTCATGATGATTCGATTGACCAGAGGAACAATCCGTTTAACATAGCCAGCAGGATCTCCAGCCTTTAAATCTTGCATCATTTCACCAAGATCTCCACCAGCTGAAAACAATTTGGATTTGCTGGTCAGGATAACTGCAAACAGCTTCTTGTCTGATCGAGCAATGTTCAACCACATTTCCAATGTTTCTAATAAGCCATGAGTAAAGGTGTTAGATCCAGCATTCATTTCCAAGATCAGAATGCCTTCTTCTCTCGTAGCAATAATGTCACTCATATGATAAACTAATCATTGGTTTCAAAAATGCAAGCCTTTTTTATTCGAACAGCGGAAAAGTCTGCATCAAGAATTTGTCAATTGCCGTCATGCCATTTGATAATTGCCTCTCGGAGCATTGTGAATGCTTCACGAACATTCTTGCCTTCGAGCGCTGAAGTTTTGATGAGTCCAACATCAAACCTATT
>JALUTL010000180.1 GCA_027016475.1 Candidatus Heimdallarchaeota archaeon | reverse complement strand
TTAAATTTCATCAACCAAAATAAGTAATTACAGTCACTCTTTTGAAGCGGATGATGGTTTTATGGTGGAACACGGGCATAAGGTAAGCAACAAGGGGCAAATTGTCGTACCTGCCAAATATAGGAAACGGTTGGACATCAACCCTCAAGATCGGATGAATTTCCGAATACGGGGGCATTTCCTTATAGTAGAAAAGGCAAGAGAAACTTCAAAAAACATCAACTACCTGAAAAGCAAGAAAGGAAAGCTTGGTGAAGAGTTTCTTAGTGCTGACGAATTAGAAGACATCATCAGGGACTTATTGTACCAACAATTTTACCGTGGCAACAACTATGTAACTGATCGAGTCGGAAGAACTGAATATAAGGTGCTGGGTGCGCAAGCAATTTTGGATGAAGTCGTAAACGTATTCAAAGAAGGTTCAACTCATTGGTTAAATGGAAACTATGTTGACACCTTGCGTATGTTTGCAGAGGACTTGGATTTGGACTTTCCTACACTCTTGGAAGAATTTGTCAAGAAAATGAAAAATTTGGAAGTAATGGGGCCCATTGTCGACAAAGATGGCGCATCAATTGTCTACGCATTGGCCATCGGTGAAACTCTCAGTGAATTTCGAACCAGAGTGGGTGACATTGTAACTGAGCAGCTTATCAAAGAGGCAGAGGTGGTGAAAACAGAATTGGAAAACAGTGGTGATCCAAACTTAAACCTGAACCAATATACCACCGATGAGCTGGAAGATATAATCACACAGAAATTAGCTGACAGATATTCGATTCTCATGAATCTCCGTGTTTTGAAAGAACTGGCGAAAGTGTCCCTAAAATCAATTGGACAACGTCAATACAAAAAAATCAGCCAAGAGCTTTTTGACTCAATTTTCAAAATTCAGCCAGATTCTGGAGAAGACAGTCCAAAAGAATTCAAAATGCCGAGCATTCCATCATTTGACGATTTTTGACGAAAATGATTGCTGAATTTTAGTGAAAATCAGAAGCAAAAATAAAGTATTATATATGCAAAAAATACTTGCCATATAGGTGCACCATGGCCGTTGTAAGGGAAGCTGAAATGGATCTGCTCTGGGAGACTGAAAAAAAACTTTTATCGGCCATGGGGCAATCAAAGAAAATTTTAACAGAACACAAAGGTATGGGGCTCAAAGACTATCTGGACAGCACAAATGCGTCTGGACAACGGCAAATCAGAGCTGATGTGATTTCTGAAGAGGTTTTTTATGATGCGTTGATAAAGCAAGGGCTAAATGGAATCCTCTATTCCGAAGAATCTGGTGTAAAGCCATTCGGAAATCCATATGCCGATGACAGTCTCAATATTCTCCTAGATCCCTTGGACGGATCAAACAACTATCAGAATGGAGTCCCTATTGGTTGTATATCGGTGGCCTATGGACTAAAAAGGGGCCATAAACATCCTTCCTTGGCTGATTTGGTCGGAGGTATTGTCCTAGATCTGTACAACAATGAATACTTTTCAGCAATCAAAGGGGTTGGCGTCTGGAAAAACGGAAGAAAGTTCAAGCTCCCGATCTGTCCTTATCCCCCAACCTACAAGATCAACGTTTATGCATATGACCAACGTATCAAAACTTTCTTCAAGGATTTTCGAGGACAGTACACCTTCAAATCACTTGGAAGTGTAGCCTGGGAACTTATCATGACTGTAAAACAGGAAATTGACCTGTTCGTTGATCTGCGGGGCAGAGTCAAAGTTCATGACTTTGCGGCAGCAAAAATCATTTTGGAAGAGGCAGGATGTGTTTTCCAACTGTTTGAACCAGTAAACGAAGCTGAAGTGCCCCTGTCCGACTTTGAAAGCGGTTATCGCATACTTGCTTCATGTGATTTGGATCTTATAGAATCAGTGGCAAGTGATCTTCATTTTCTAGACACCCGGATTCAAGCTCGCCGAATTCTCAGCCGGTAACATCAAAGCTAAATGGCAATTGTTCATAATCGATTCAATGACTTCTATTGAGTTTCCAGTAGTGATTGTTGTGTCATCGCAAGACATTGCTGGAATGAGCATGAAAGAGCATCTCCTCACCATGGCCAATTTTGAAGAAAAGAAATTTGTCCCCCCAAAAGAATGGCCTGCAGGGTCTTATGAACTGCGAGCATACGGGTCAATAGGAATGTTGACAGTCCCTACTTCTCCAATTCAAACCGATTTTTTAGGGAATTCAATTCAGGGCAACTTGGTAATATTTGCGTCAAAGCACCAATCAAAAGCAGGTATGAAGGCAATATTGGTTCATCCAACGGGAAACTGGCAAGATGCTTGGAATGGGAGTGGACAAAACAGAACACTTGCAATTGCATCAGGTCAGGCCCTGTATCTTGGCTACCATGCATTGAAGAATCAACTGCTTAAACTTGGATTAACTGAATATTGGGTTGGCATGGAGTGCACACACCATGGCCCTACCAAACTTGATGTACCAGTCATGTTTATGGAATGTGGGGGTACAGAGGAAGAATGGAAAGACCAAACCGCAACAAAAGCAGTAGCCAATGGAATTTTTGAAGTGGCACAAACATTTGTCGACCCTCCTGAGGAGAAACTTGACACGGCAATCGGTGTCGGAGGCGGCCATTACTGCCCTGCATTTATTAAACGAGTGGATCGAAGCATGTTCTATATTGGTCATGTGGTTCCAAAACATCATCATGAAGCTCTCGATGAAAGGATGATCGTCCAAGCTTGGAACAAAACTTTGGGGCGATCCAAATTTTTCCTGATTGACAAAAAAGGAACAAAAGGGGAGGCACGAGCCAATCTTATTGAAATATTTGAAAAGCTTGGCTATCGATGGCATACTACCTCTGAATTCCCAACAAAATAGAATCTGCCTGTCATTGAACGAATTGTTAAAAAAGAAAGAAAGTGAAAAGGGGTTGATGGCAGAAGTAAACATTTACAGAGTTCGAGGGTTTTACAAAAAGAACAAACAACGTATTCCCCTGACAATGGAAATCCGTGCGACCAAAATTTCCGAAGTGTTGGAAAAGGTCTATGCCGAAGTTGGAAGCCGGCATGGTGCAAACAGGGATGAAATATTCATTCCCAAGGATGGTGGCATAGAAATCATCACTAATCCTGAAGAGATTCGTCGGCCTGAATTCCAAGATTTGGATGAAGCGGACTTTATAATTCCCCGTAAGGTGCAAGAAAATTGAGCACAAATTTTGACCCTCAAAGAATGATGCAACTGCAGCAGGTTGCACAACAATGGGATACAGAGATAAAATCATTGGAGGAACAGCATCTCGCAGCTGAACGCATTATCTCTGACATGAACAAGACATCTGCAACCCTTAAAGGGTTAAAAGATCCTGACAATGAGCAGGATGTCATGATCCCCATAGGCAGCGGTGTCTATCTAGAAGGAAAAATAACGAACTGGCAACGTATTCATGTAAATGTTGGATCAGGGACGATTGTACCGAAATCCCTTGACGAGGCGCTTGAGCTATTGGATGAACAGATGAAAAATTACAGGGGACTTATAGGGGAAATCACCAAAACGATCCAAGACAAGGTCATGCAGATCCAACAAATAGAAAACGAGCTCAGAAAGATGCAAGGAAATTTCGGCGTTGCTCCTGAAACGTGAATTGTTCCATAACAGAAATATATTCCAATACAAAAAACCTATTAGTGAAAACTGCTTCCGTCCTTACCTATGGCTGTACCCACAACCAAAAGGATTCCCAACTGATTGAAGCCCAATTGCTCAAAGGAGGTTATCGCTTAGTTGAGGAAAGCGAAGCAGATGTTGTTGTTGTCAATACATGCACTGTAAAAAGTCCCACAGAACATAAAATTCTGCAGAAGCTCAATGAACTGAATGGCCGGAAAAAGGTTGTCGTAACAGGTTGTCTCAGCCAAGCCGACCCTGATTTGATTCGACAACGGTACCCTGAATTTATTGTTATGGGTGTCAATGCTGCGAAATTCATTCTGCCAGCTTTAAAAAATCAAGCACCGATGATCGCCCTGAATGTGGTGAATGAACAGCCATTTGACAAGCCTCTTTTGGAAAGCACCCAATGGAATCCACATTTGAACATCATTCAGATAAACGAAGGCTGCCTCAACTTATGTACATTCTGTGCAACAAAGCTTGCCAGAGGCAGGCTGCACTCTTTTTCTCGTGAAAGCATAATTGAAGCAATTCGAAGGCATCCAACCCCTGAAGTGTGGTTGACCAGTCAAGACACTGGATGCTGGGGATTTGACATCGGAGACAACTTAGCAAATTTGATCCGCGACATCGACCAAATCAGACGTAAGTTTTGGGTGCGAATTGGAATGGGAAACCCGAACAACTTCATTAAAATATTGGATGACATTGTGGAGGCTTTTTCCTCTTCGAAAATCTATAAGTTTCTGCATCTTCCTGTGCAGGCTGGAAGCAACAGAGTTTTGAAGCACATGAAACGCGGCTATACTGTAGAAGAGTATGAAACCATCGTTAAAGCATTCAAAAAAGCGTATCCAAAACTCACTCTTTCAACAGACATTATCTGCGGATATCCTACTGAAACTGATGAAGATTTCGAAGAGACATTG
>JALUTL010000179.1 GCA_027016475.1 Candidatus Heimdallarchaeota archaeon | reverse complement strand
GTTGATAAAGGTAATTTTCTTCGTCACTGCTGGGTTTTATTTTGTAATGACGGGACTTGGTATGATTAGCCAAGCATCCGTGAACCTCTCATTTTTCCAAAAAACAGAGAGAATTTCATTGAACATTCTGTTCATTGGAATGCAGACGCCCATGATGATGGCATCAAGAGCAAGTGTAAGCAGAACATTTTCAGACTACATAAAAAATCTTCAATGGTTGGATGATTCTATTCTTAGGGATGCAAGAGATGCAGTTTCAGAAGTTTATCATGAAATTGTCAATTCTTCGGAAATCTCATATGATTCAATAAACTCAAACGGAAAGCATCTATGGATGAGCGTCTTTGTAATTCTCATGCTCCAAGCTTATGAAGAAGCAATTCTGAGATGGAACATTGTCCATGCATTGCAATCATTGAACATAGAAAGCGCGCTCGTAAGCCTGCTTGACTTTATCCTTAGCTTTTTTGTTTGACATAACATGTTTGTGAAATGATTTTGGTACATACTTACTAATTTAAAATACCAAAAATTGAAGAAGGTAAGGTCAAACATTGATTGTTGTCAGAGGAACTGTCATACAAGATGCATTCTCTCCTGTACTGGAAGATCATGGAGTCATTATTGAAGAAAACCGGATAGTGGACATCAAACTGTGGAAGGATATACGATTGCATACTCATGCAAAGATAATAGGTAGTGAAGATTCTATCATTCTTCCAGGATTTGTCAATACCCATTCTCATGCGGTTCAAACATTCTTCCGCGGGGCGGCTGATGACAGAGATCTCATAGATTGGCTTAATGAAGTCATTCTGCCTGGAGAAGCAACTTTGACCTCTGATGAAGCATATGCCTCCTCCTTATTGGGATATCTTGAAATGATTTCGAACGGAATTACCACAACAAACGACATGGCAACAGTCAAACATGCAGGACATACTATGCAAGCGGCCAAAGATTCTGGGATAAGAGCACATGTTGGAAAAATGTTTATGGATCAGAACGCTCCGGCAGAATTGATAGAAACCAAGGCAAAAGCAATTACTGAAGCGAACAAACTTGCGGACATGTACACCAGTGATCAAAGGATAAGATATGCCTACACTCCCAGATTTATATTAACTTGCAGCAATGAACTGATGAAAACTGCAAAGCTTGAAGCAAGGAAACGAGGATTGCTCTACCATACACATGCAGCAGAAAATGTAAGGGAATGCAAGGCTGTTGAAGAAATGACAGGTAGTACATATATTCATGCCTTAGATGCCCTCGACGTTCTGGATTCAAAAACTGTGTTGGCTCATTGCGTATGGACGACTAAAGAGGAAAGGGAGATACTTAAACAAAGGGGTGTGGCAATTTCTCATAATCCTTCTTCAAACGGCAAGCTTGCTTCTGGGATAGCACCTCTTGTTGATTATGTGAAAAGAGATATTCCTGTGGGTCTTGCAACCGATGGATCACCTGCAACTGGTGGTCACGACATGTTTTTTGAAATGAAGCTGGCAAATTTCTATCAAAAGGCAATCAATCAGAATCCAACAGCAATTGATGCAAAAACAGTTTTTCATTTGGCTACTTTGGGAGGAGCAAAAGCATTGTCCATGGAAAATCAAATAGGATCAATACATGTTGGGAAGTTTGCAGACCTGCTTGTATTGGAGCCGAAGTTTCCATCTGCTTGGCCCATGTATGATTTATTTTCGTTTTTGGCGTATACTGCAAATGTTCGCGACATTTCATCCGTCATGATAGATGGAAAGATGTTAGTTGAAAATGGGACTCTTTTGGCAGAAACTGACAAGTTGGAGGATTTTGCCTCCTCTTACTCAAAGCATCGTCCATGGGTTCAACGATTTCGGAACAAACAATAGGAAACTTCTGAATGAAACAAAGGAAAAATTTTGTAATTTTTAGTTTCTTTTAATAAGATGAATGGATTCGTTTGATTGTGGGCAAGAGAATCATAGGCAAAGAAGCTGAAGAACAATCTTCTATTGACGAACAAGAAATTGTAGGCACATATTTCAAGGTGTATCGAAAAAGAATACCAAAAGATTATCAGGTTCTAATCGGATTTTCCGGATATGGGAACGTAGGATATTTGGCGGTAAATCACCTTATCGAGACTTTAGAGCTGGAAACAATTGGAATGTGGGGGAACACCAATTGGTACTATAAAGGGCGACTAGAGTCTCTTGTAACTCTTTATGCACATCATCCCAGCAAGACACTGATTCTTGCCTCTCGATATCCACTCCATGTTACAAAAATCCCTCATGAAGAATGGGAAGAACTTGCATTGGAGGTTTTGTCGTGGGAATGCAAAGCATATTATATCATTGCCGGACTTCGTGAAGATACAAGATCACCAGTATCGACTCAATGGATTGCCTATGCACCAACACTTGCCTACACCAAAGCATACGGAATCGCACCGACTATGGGTGAAAAATTGACCATGATTGGTCCGCTCTCCACCTTCTTAGCTTACGGCACATCTCTGAACCAGAAGGTTTTGGGAGTGTTAATATACTGCAATTTTGATGAAGATCCGGAAGCGGCCTTGATTGGATTGGAAGAAATTGAGCGACTGACGAAGATTAAAGTGCCTTCCAAAAATCAACTCATTTCCTTTGATTATTCATTCCTAAACGGAGTTCTGCAACCACAAGCTACTCGGTATAGCCCTCAAATTGAGGATTTGATAGACAAAATTTCTGACATGGATCCAGATGAATTAGATTTGTTAAGCGAAAGCCTGTATGATGAAGAAGAAGACGATGAAGATGAAGATGATTTTTCGGTTGACTTCAGACATCTAACATAGAAAAGACTCAAATTTTTTTTTCAAAATGCAATTTTCTTTTTTTCCTATATCCGATGGTTTTATATGTTGAATGAGTAACATAAATTATGTATCGAGGTTATTATCCAGGAGCTGGACATCAAAGATATGCATCTAACGTAGAGCAAGCATTGGTTCTTGACAAGGTCAGCACCGGGTTGATCATGGCAGCTGTCATCAGTACGGTAATGACATTCGTCCCACTGGCCCTTCTTCTTCTTGTGGGAGTCGTTGCATTTGTGGCAGAAATTATCGCAAGTATAGGCTATTTTTTTGCCAGAAAGGAAACAACATTGGAAAAGCTGTATTATACCTTTGTAACATCTTCGGCGGTATTGTTGGGTATTTCTTTCGTTTTCATGCTAGCAGATCCTAATGGCTTGATAATAATTGGCAGTGCAGCAGGAGTTACTGCCCTAATTGTAACATATCTCTACAGAAGAGTTGCCCAAACTCAGCCAGATGTTATGAGACATGCAAATCGCATGTTTACAATTGGATTAATATTCATTGCGCTCAACATTTTCATGATTTTTGCTTTTAATCTGTTTTTTTACTTTATTATGTCCATTTTTGGCGCATTGCTTTTCTCATGGTATCTTTGGTTTGATTTTGGACGCCTCATGAGAGGAGAATTCACCAGTCCCACAAGAATGGCTTGGAGCATTTATTGGGACATTCTTCTATTATTCAGGTATATTCTTAATATCCTCTATATATTAGGAAGAGATCGGTAATAATCCAAACAACAAAGCAAATAATCAACCAAATACAATCGAGTTATGAACAAAATCACAACGTTTTCTATCCTGCTGGGAATCAGGAAAAAATCTCCGCTCCTTCCAATGGCTTTCGTGTTTGGTTTCATCTTTGGCCTATTGGGAGCAACAGAGAGTGTACAAATTCATATTGTCTCTCTAATGAGCATTGTCATATTTGCTGGGGCAGCTCAATTCATTGCGTTGGTACTGCTCGCAGACAATCAACCCATTGTTGGAATAATTTTGGCGGCTGTTATCGTAAATTTACGTCATTTAATTTACGGAGCCGCGTTAAGCACTAAACTTTCTTTTTCAGAGGCAAAAAAATGGATTTTAGGTTATTTCTTGACGGATGAAGTGTTTTTGGTGACTGATATAACTTCTAAAGAAAGGAGAGAGGAAGTAGAGAATGGAAATCTGGTTTTGGACTATGTGTTGCTTGGTGCAGGTCTGCCATTATGGATTGTTTTCAACTTGTCAACAGTCATTGGTCATCTTTCATTTGGGGCATTGGAGAGTTATTATGTAATTCCAGAAAATCTATTGCTTTCTGCAAGTTTTGTTGGTTTTCTAACAGATTATTGGATCAAAAATCCGAGAGACAGACCATTGATTCTAGTTTTGGCCTTGGCAGCAATTTTTGTTGGTGGACTAGTTGGGAGTACCATGTTGCTGTTGATGCTCATTGGGACAAGCTCAACCCTTAAAGTAGTTTGGCTAGGAGGGAGATCAAATTGAATGAGCTAGATGTGGTCATTATGATTCTAGTTATTGGAATCTTTACCTATGTGTTCAGAACAGCATTTTTGCTACGTATACCAAAATTTGTTGATTCAAAATCCATTCAGGAAGCAATGGAAGGAATATCGCCTGCCATATTGGTGGCATTTGTCATTCCTACAATCATTACAGCATCGAACTTCTCACTGACCTCAGAAATACTGGCTGTCTGTTTTACTGCTATTCTTGTGTACCTCTCCAAAAAGCC
>JALUTL010000178.1 GCA_027016475.1 Candidatus Heimdallarchaeota archaeon | reverse complement strand
AATTGCTCTTGTAGGTGAATTCGCAATTCCATTGATCAATCTCGTTTTGATACAAAATATTCGATTCACCCTCTGCATCATAAATTACTGTGACATGATCCGGTTCGATTGAATGGATTAACGACCTGATCGGCACCAATCCAGTTCCATCTGCAATACAAAGTAACTTGGAATTGGTCAGCTTTGTAAGTGGCAGGCCAGTTCCCCGAGGATCTGATACAACCAAAGTGTCTCCTGCATCCAAATCAAAAAGCCGTTTCGTAACTTCCCCCCACTTTCGAATCGTAAACATTAGAAAATCCTCCCTAACTCCAGAGGCTATTGTCATTGGTGCAAATTCGTGGGGAAGGACTCTCGATCCAATCAGACAATATTGTCCTGGTGAAAATATGAACGAATTTGGCTTTTCAGTATAAATTGAAACAATATCCGCCCGTTCTTTCGCAATTTTCATTATCTTAAGATGATGTGTTGCCATAACCAATGGAAAGTTCCGGTTGATATTAACCTTTGGTGCTAGGCAGTTCAAATGTAGTACGGATTTCCTTTGGTAGACAGATTCAAATCATCTCTTTCTTTTTAGGAAACAGCTCGATCTGTCTCATTTTCCTCCTGTTGAACATACCAATCAACAACCAAGCCAATAAACCTGCCACTCCCAAAGATACAAACGTCAATGTCTGTGCCCTAAGTGTGAAACCTCCTTTTGGAAGAACGATTCGCCACACATAGCTTCCAGATTCAGTATCTCCCCAAAGCCGACCAAACAGCACCAGCTCATTCTTTATGAACAGCCCAAATGAAGGAAACACAGAGGAATTAAACAGCAGTGAATTCCAAAGTGGGATTGCATTCATTGTCCTGCTGTTGTACAGGAACCCGAAAAACCTCTCCCCCATCCTCTCACCTTCAAGCAGAACAAAACCTGTCGATGAGTTTACGCTCAAGCTCCACGTCAGAAATTGAAAGGATTCCGCCTTGCCGTGTCCTAACGGCCACATGTTCCAGCCAAAAAGCGTCATATTTGAATCCCCTGATACGACAGTGCTGACATTGCGCTTTGGATCCACTTGAACAGTGAACTCAAAGTGCACCAAATAGGTGTCTATGAAGTCGATGTAGGCAACTATCCTTTTCTGATCCAGCTTGGAATCAAACTCTCGCACCGTGGAGACAACCCCTGCTGAAGGGCCTGATGTGACGATTGACAGAAGATTGACCAAAAGCCTTCCACCATGGACAACCATTTCCAAGGAATAGGATTGGTTGGACTCCACTGAGTGCACTTCATGCCATGTCGAAACAATGCCAGTCTCATCCATTTGCAGAAGCTGAAGCACAACCACCTGAGCGTCAGACTGTATCGTGGAGACGGCAGAAACATACAGTTTTCCTCTTAGCTCCACTACATCCAAATCCCAGACCAGAAAATCCGACGAAACAGGTATGTTCTCTGCCCGCAAAATCTCCTGTACAGAGGCATACACCGAAAACCTTTGAATTACTCCAAATTCAATATCATATAACGTCAGGTTCAGTGCCTTCGATTCCTTCAGCCAATTGGGACGGAACCAATCAATTCCCGAAGGGATTCGAAATGATTCACCCACCAGAAACATCTTGCCAGTACCGCCCAAGGCCGTCAGATCCTTCCCGCCCCCATCCATGACATGCACCTCCTCAAAATTCCTGTCGAAAAAATGAAGCTGCGACCCCCAATATCGTTCCAGCAGGCCGTACACCTGATCTGAAGACATCGGCCCGAATATCCCTTCTCCATATCTCGCGGAAGTCTGCAACGTACCATTTAACTGGAACGGAAGGGAAACTTCCAGACTGGTTTCTTCCCTAAACTGTATAATGCCTGAATAAATGAGAAAAGAGGATAGAATCAGCAACAGAGATAGAAGAAACGCCTTGGCCTTCACAACACTGCATTGCAGGCCTCGGTCAAGAATGTTCCCTTCTGACCATTCAGTCTATCTCCAATCCCATCAGAATCGTGTCTACAAATTCTCCATGTATCATCAGGTCACGGGTTATGATCCCAACCCGCTTGAAGCCAAACTTCTCATACAGGCAGATCGCTGCCGTGTTGTAAGTCACAACCCGCAAAATCATCTTTCTGATGATGCCTGTGCCCTTCGCCCACTCAATCAGTGCCTCAAGCATGGTCTGCCCTATCCCCCTCCGCCAATACGCCTTCTTGACGGACATCCCAAACTCTCCTGTATGCCTTCTCCGTGGACGCTTCGAACTTGAAAAGTTTGCAATGGCCACACGCTCATCTTCCATGAACCCGACAAGATACACCATGTTGTCAGCCTCAAGGTAGTTGGCCAGAATCTTCCGTTCTTCATCCACACCAGTCTTGAATTCACCAGGATCAAAACCAAGATTGTCCGACTCGCCCACCACCACGTTTATGTACTCGATGATCCTTTCTGCATCATCAGGGACAGCCTCCCGAATCAGCAATGTCCCTCCTTTTACCTGAACCTCTCTTTTCATGTGCCCTACTTCCCTTCCTGAATTTTAATAGATTCTCAATTGATCAATTCAAAGAGAAATGAATGTATTAACTCCTAAATCTGTTGGGTCTTGTCACTGAACAGGAAATTCACTTCATTTCCATGGAAGCATATTCATGTTCCTCAACTCAGCAGTCAAGAAAGTCAGGAAATGTTGACTGATCTACCAATTGGGAGAACTCATTGGACAAAAACAGCTTGATTGCCTTTTCCACGATAATCTTGATTTCATCAAACTCTTCCTTGCTTATGGGTTGTGTCCCATGGCCGTAAATTGATGCATTCCGTCCTTCCTTGATGCCAAGCGTCTCCTGATAGTAGTCATTGAGTTTCTCAATCGATTTGTCGTCAGGGAATGCCTTTACAAGACACTTTATCAGTGTAGCCAAACTGACCTTCTTGTCTGGATCATCTACATGTTCAATTCCCAACAAGTCCCCCAGTTCCTTATTTTTTATGGTAGAACTGATCTCTTTTTTAGGAAACTTACTGTGCAGGACATATCTAGGCAACATCTCAAACAGTCGATAACAAAGTGCCACTGCCTCCTCGTATTTTCCCTGTTTTTTTCTCCTCATGATGTTTGAGTAAAGGTCAATGATTCTATATTTGCCAACCATATCCCTTGAACCCTGCTTCCAATTTAGTTCCAGTTTCTCAAGAAATTGTACATTACTTTTGATTTGTTTGATAACACAATCCTTGAGAAGCGCAAACCCTTCTGTAGTGATCGCATTTTGTAGCTTGCGTGAAAATCCAGGCTTCATGTCTTTGTCACTGTGCTTGAACCTGTCCCAATCATGATAGACCTTCATGATCTCACTGAGGATAGAAAGCTGTCCACGAAGATTGATCGGTTTGTTGGTGCTGATCAAGGAAATCGTGTCCTTGGCTTCTATAAAATTGTACCTGTTGGCCAACTCAAGGACGATTCGTAGCTCAATGTCCCCAAACTTGTCGTACGGGTTTGGAATCAGCTTCAGTTGCTCTGTAAACGGCATCATTATTCCCATCTTCTCGTAGCCATGCAAGTAAATCATAGGAATTGAATAGTAGAATGAAACTGCGGCGGCTCCTGCACTCATCGCCTTTCTTCCGCCTGTAGGGTCGAATGCAAGACGTTTCCCTTCCTTTCCCGCTTTGTCAAAGATGATCTTTGTCTCCTCATAGAGCCGTGAAGGATCAACTTCATCAACTTGCCGACAATGAAACTTAATGTGCGGTGCATAGGAAAAATGATCTTCCACTTCTTGAGCAGTTTTCTTTGACTGTGAAGTATGCATCAGGAACACTTTTTGCGGAGACGCAAGCAGTATCGAAATGATCAATGGCTCTTTCCGCAGGCCAACTGTCAAAATCAACCAGTCTGTGGGAATAATTTGCCTTAAAACAGGATTGTTTATCTCTTTGTTTATGTGCTTGACTTGTTTCAACTCATCTGCAAAAGAATCCTTTGAAATTGAGACTAGCTTCTCCCTGTCATCGGATGAATGGAACATGATCAACCGATTCAGAAGCTTTTTGTTGTTTTCCTTCCGAAAATATTCAATTGCAGGTTTGATCAGTTCATGCTTTTCCATTTCATTTAGAACATTCTCATTGGATTCACTCCCATCCATAAGTGAAAAATACAAGGTGCATAATAAACTTTTTGCGTTTTTCTCGGTATTCAGGAAACTCCTTAACCCTTCGTTCCTTCTCCATTTCCAAGCGGAGACGCCTCTCCTCTTCCGCCTTTTTCTCCGCTTCCTCCGTCCTTCTCTCAGCCTCCTGTGCTCTTCTTTTCGCTTCTTCCGCCTTTTCCAGCGCCATCTCCGCCTTTGTTCTCAACTTTTCACCGGTTTTCCGGTCTATCAGGATCAACTGATAAAGGCGATGTTGCTTGCCTTTCTTCCAATACCTGTCCTTCAGTTCCATGATGTCGAACATGAAGGGGAGCAGATCCGGTCGGATATCCAGAAGCTTGCTTGGATCGATGTTCCCTTCCTCTGTACAAAATGGCTCATGCAGCTCCGCCATGTGGTATCTCCCTCCTTCCTCATAGATGACCTTGAGAAATGGAGCCTTGACTGCTTTCGGTTCAAAAATGTGGTCGCTGAAAATGACATAGACCAGAATGCCCAGTTCTTGACAGGTCTGGGCAGTCAATCCCAAGTCAGTATTGTAGGTTGATGAAGAGAGGATGTTGATTGCCATTGTCGGAATACGGCCGTCAAAACCTTTAGACCTGAAGGAAGAAACCTGATCCAGAAATATCAGCCCCTTGAAATAGGATATGTCGAACTGTAGATCAATCTGGTTGCCTTCCAGATCAAAATAATGGTGAAGATCCCAAAAAGCTCTGTCATCCGGAAAATACGTTGTGAGCACATCATGCAGATAATTGATCTTGTGCGAATGGGGTTCATATTCTCGTCTGCCCAATCGTGGCGTTGGACGAGGCTTTTCCTGCATCTGCCGCAAGGCAGCCTCACGATGACGCGAACCAAGGTAGACCACACCTTCCGAATCAGGGTTTGACATCAAAATAGTTGAAACAGCGAAGGCAATAAACCTTGGGGAATTTGAAAAATTGCATACCTAACAGACCTACCAACTGAACTGGAGGAACTCACCGTCCTTGTAAGTATATGGTCTGCGGAAGAGCGGTTACGGCCTTTGCCAAGTGAAACTCATTGCATTGCAAACCTTTCCGCGCATGACATTTGAACCATAAATGTGCCCGAATGGTTCCAGTTTGATTCGCTTTGATACAAAGTTTTCTTACAAATGGAAATGCAATTGATTATATTTATAATAAAATTTCAATGTTTGAAAAAGTGTATGGAATTCCTAAATTCGTATTTTTTTGCGGTTCTGCTTTTCACACAAACATTTTTAAGCTCGATCTTCAATTTTTTTTAAATATAAACGAACATCTGTCTAGGGAAACGGCAAATTTTACAGTCTGCTAATGCATGAGTTCCTGTATTATTCAAATTCAAGAATTTTCAGGAGGCAAAGGCTGATTGCAGAGAATTTCGGGGGCGTTTCTGAAAGTGCCAAAATGTTGGATCTGGGTTCATGAAAAGGCATTTGCCAATCCGGGTTTTCCGCGCGTCCGATTCCAGAAACATTTATTAGAGCCGCTGAGAACGGAGAAAACATATCGGTCTCAATGAGTGAGAATCCTAGAAATAGGTTGAAACCGCCGATTTCAAGCACCGCACCGGGTGGAAACCGTTGTCTCAATGAGTGAGAATCCTAGAAATAGGTTGAAACCACGTCCGCTGTCAGGGTGGTTGATCCGACGCCACGAGTCTCAATGAGTGAGAATCCTAGAAATAGGTTGAAACGGTCGACAAGGAAGAGCCTGACGGTCCGTTTTGAATGTCTCAATGAGTGAGAATCCTAGAAATAGGTTGAAACCACACACTGACTACCTTGAATTTGAGCCCAGTCCTCAGTCTCAATGAGTGAGAATCCTAGAAATAGGTTGAAACCCTTGATGTGGCGTGAGCACAGGAAGGTGTCACGCCGGTCTCAATGAGTGAGAATCCTAGAAATAGGTTGAAACTTATCTGCACATCCACTGCCCTGGCAGCCGCATATGGTCTCAATGAGTGAGAATCCTAGAAATAGGTTGAAACAGCTTGCCCGTAAAGCTGTTGAGCTTGAGCTTGGCGGTCTCAATGAGTGAGAATCCTAGAAATAGGTTGAAACATTCTAGCGTATGTAGGGGGTAAGGTGAATACAGGTGTCTCAATGAGTGAGAATCCTAGAAATAGGTTGAAACTTGCAGAAATGAGCTTTGCTATGGAAGAAGTATATTAGTCTCAATGAGTGAGAATCCTAGAAATAGGTTGAAACTCATGTGCTTTATATCCAGCGCTTCTATACGTATTTGTCTCAATGAGTGAGAATCCTAGAAATAGGTTGAAACGATAGCTCAATGACAATGCTTCACCCATCAATTTTGTTGTCTCAATGAGTGAGAATCCTAGAAATAGGTTGAAACATTGATATGCGGCTGCTTGAACACTAGGTGGAGCTGCGTCTCAATGAGTGAGAATCCTAGAAATAGGTTGAAACTTGTACTATGAAGACCATTAAGATTTTCTTGCAATGGTCTCAATGAGTGAGAATCCTAGAAATAGGTTGAAACCATCAGGGATGTTGAGTCGGGCCCGTTCAAGGCTTGAGTCTCAATGAGTGAGAATCCTAGAAATAGGTTGAAACGGGCCGAGCGTGGCAATTGGTGGATCAGTATCATTCGTCTCAATGAGTGAGAATCCTAGAAATAGGTTGAAACCCAAGAGGCATGTGCAGTAGTGTTTAAAAAAAACCCTGTCTCAATGAGTGAGAATCCTAGAAATAGGTTGAAACCCAGGTCGATTGTGGTTCTCAACTGTACTGTGTCAAGTCTCAATGAGTGAGAATCCTAGAAATAGGTTGAAACGCATCGTGTATATCTTGGTTCTGCCATGATTATATTAGTCTCAATGAGTGAGAATCCTAGAAATAGGTTGAAACAGGCCACCGCCACCAGCAACGCAAAAAATGAATGAGGTCTCAATGAGTGAGAATCCTAGAAATAGGTTGAAACATTGCAACCGCTGTTGGTTGACTGTGACACCCCTCCGTCTCAATGAGTGAGAATCCTAGAAATAGGTTGAAACGTCAAAAACGACCTTGGGATGTCTCCACCCCCGGTCGTCTCAATGAGTGAGAATCCTAGAAATAGGTTGAAACCCGTATTGTACCCCCCGAAAGAGTATGTGAGGAGGCGTCTCAATGAGTGAGAATCCTAGAAATAGGTTGAAACTGAGTTCAGAAGCGTACTCTGGGTCATATGAGTCGCCGTCTCAATGAGTGAGAATCCTAGAAATAGGTTGAAACCAACTTGTCACGAAGTAGCCATAAATTCTCTTTCATCGTCTCAATGAGTGAGAATCCTAGAAATAGGTTGAAACTATGGTACCAGCCTTTGAGTTCAGAAGCGTACTCTGAGGTCTCAATGAGTGAGAATCCTAGAAATAGGTTGGAACTTCAGCAACGTGGTTCACTCAATTGCACCGGATCACACACAAAAGTTGAATTTTCCTCTCAACTCTGTCATTTTACTCCTCAGAATGCTTGCAAGAATTATTTGAAGCCTCTCAAAAAGTCAAGATCAAATTGTACTCAATAATTAGGAGAATCAGAAGCATCATCCTGTTATCTGATTGGAAATATGATGAAAAAAAGTCGGGCCTCCGAGATTTGAACTCGGGACATCGCGGTGTCTACAGAATCCTAGACGTTTGTCTCCTCTGAGTGGCGTTGGCCTACAGCCGCGCGCTCTGCCAGGCTGAGCTAAGGCCCGTACCTGAATTGTTTGTAAGTATTTGGAGATTTAACTTCTTTGGTACTGTCGCGTATTTGGCTTGAGGCTTTAGATTATTTTTTCTAGTTGGATCTCAGTGGTTCAAATAGGGAGAGGATGAATGTTTTTTGGGGAGGTTTTTTGGTCTATTATTTTAAGCAACGTTGTTACGATTTTTGTTGTTTGAAGTGGGATTAAACGTTCTGCTGAGTCAAATTTGTATACTATGGGTTAGCTGGTCAAGGTGTGCTTTTAAAGGTTTGACCAATCCAAATATGTGTGAAATGGTTGAATGGATTGTTTGTGCTTGTTATATTTTTTTCCTTGCAGGGCATATCTGCAGATGACTTTCCAATCTACACAGAAGTGGTTGATGCTGATGTCGAGTTTCCTGATCGGTCATAGGTTTTGAAAATATCATGGACAGTTGACGCGTGGGGTGAATTTAAATCGAGTTTTTGGAGGAATGGTGGAGGGTATCAGTTCGGTTTAGTTTTCTGGATAGACGAAGGGCAATTACAGAGAAGTATTCTTTTCCAACAAATTTTGATATTTATCCTGGGGAGAATAGTAACATATTCGGAAGGCTGTTTCATATCATCAAGATCCCTCTTGACTATGACAGGAAATCAATAGATCTTGTAATGGAATTTGAAGCCAGCGATCGCGTATTTCCTTTTGAAAAATTCTATAATGCCAGTGTTTTGCATATTCCATTGGGAACGAACGAAAAGGGGATGAAAATTGTGAATGATCCAATTCCTGATGATTGGGGGACACGTGGCAATCGTTCGGCAATTCATTTGAAGTTAAGCAATATATGGATAGAGGTGGAGAAAGGATTTGGAGGTGAACCTGGTGATTTGGTGCGAATTTCCGGTCATTATGTGCTTGAGAACACACTACAGGCTAATTATACAATTGCTACTCCCACTACTCTTTTCGGCTTTGTGGAAGTGACTGTTGAGCCATTCGAAGGGGAAGAAATGAGATTTGCTTCAGGAGGCTTTGCAGGTTTGGCAGTTACAAATCATATCATCGAACCAGGCAGACAATTGATAGAAATGAGTGGTTGGTTTTCAGTTGAAGAGCTTAGGTTTTTACTGGAGATTGAAGCGTATTTGCATATCCGGTTTGTCATTGAAGGGCAGGAAAGGCATTATTCTCATTTCAAGCACATATGTTGTAATCGATGGAATGCTCCACAAAGTTAAAGGAAACAGCGATTTCTTATTGCTGTGCATCAGGTATGGAAAACATCTTTTGGGCGGTATATCTGTTCTGTATGCAAGCTTTGTGGCAATACAGTGCTCATACAAATATTTTACTTTCAAACGAAAACTGATGTTCGTTTGTTGAAAGAAAATCAACTAGATCATGATTTGTGGGCTGTGTGGTGATATGAAGCAACCAATATCTTGATTTCGTTCAAAATACTCTTCCTGTCAGTCACTTCATACTCCTGATATCACTTTTTGTCTGTAGGTACACTTCAAACTACGAAATACGTAAATGTTGTACCTCTCTGGGTTCAGAATTTATACCTTTTACCAATGGATTCTTTTCAGTGATTCAATTTGGATCTGTCCATATTTCCAATTAGAACCTTTCAATCCTCATCAAGGAAGCTGAAGTCAAGCTTTCTGCCAATTGTGATCAGCTCTATTGAATTGCTTTTCTGAATCTCTGTGAATGCTTCTTCAATGTTCTTGGAAACCCTGTAGGTAATGAACACGGCCTTTGGTCTTTTGGCGTATTTTTCTTCAATGAATTTGATTTTCTTGATGAATGTCATGAGCTTGTCCAAAGTATCCACGAAAGAGGTCACTTCGACAACCATGAGAGGTTCCTCCTGAAAGAGGTCGATTTCAATTTCAGGAGTTTCGAGCCGTCGTTGTGGGTCATCGAATTTAGCGCTCCATCTCAGGTTGTCGCTGGGAAATCCTTTGGCATTGAGGACGCCCTGAAACCACATTAACGAATGGAGCTCCAGTTCTTCACCGGCGATTTTGCGCCAAAAGGCTTCATGCTTGTCCATTCTCCTATGTATCTTGTCCTGGGATTTCCTGAGCTCCTTCATTTCTTCCCACATGTTCTTGAATCCTTCCTCCATTGCCATACGCTGTGCCTTGAGTTCGTCCCAGACTTTTACGAATCCCTTCTCCATGTCCTCTCTTTGTAACTTAAGTTCCTCTCTTTGCAGTTTGAGTTCTTCACCCTGCTGCTCGAGCCTTTCAAGGATTGGTACAAGGTCGGCTTTTCTGGCGTAGTCGTTCTCTAGGTCAAGAACCTGTCTTACTCTGGATTTGGCGGCTGGATCTGTTGCAAGCCTTCGGATGAAGACCTCAACAGGGTCGTCAGTTGACATGCATATTGTTTTCCGCATCATGGAATTAAAATCTGCTGATCGATTAGAAGGGTTGTTGGATACACATAGCATTAAGGTGAATGGTTGCGATAGAGAAATGTCAAAACGGCTTTTGTTTGGAATGACAATTAGGTCATTGCATCATGGTGCAGTTTTGAAGCCTGAATTGGAACAGCGGCATTTCGATGAACAACCTTCCGAATTTTTGTTCAATCTTGGTGATACCTGAAAGCTGTGCAAGGGCAATTTCTCTATTGAAAATTTTTGAGGAAAGAGTGATAGTTACGTCATTGAGCTTGATGATTGTAGTTGGCAGTCGGCTCACAATGAAAGGGAATTCAATGAAAATGGTGCTTGTGACTGCCATAATGGATGTAATTCCTATTCCGATGGTGAAATTTTTGGAGAAGACGGGGATGGTTTGGGTTAGGAGGGATGGCAATCCAGACATTCATGCTACTGAAAAACATCTTTGCAAGCATTCTGTTGATATATTCGATGTTTCGTCCTTTTATTGGGAGGTTGATCTGTAACTGTTCCTTGAGATGTTCAATCGGAATGGATTATGACCATCGATTTGTCCTAATTTCAGTTTAAAGTCCGGGAGTCTGCCTCGTGCAATCAATAATGCTCCATTGTCCCATACACTTCCTGCCCTATATTTGGCGGGTACATTTGATTGGGTGGTCAGATATGGATTGATTAAATGCATCTTCAGCAATAGGTTTACAATGTGTTCCCAGACTGAAGGCGATTCAATCAATGCGAGAGGGACATCGATACTTGCTTTGCTCAGCTCAATGGTCGCATCTATGGTGTTTCCTTGGAAAATTTTGTTGAATGTTATGGCATTGATTTCTGTTGCATTGAATGAATACTGTTTTTCAAAAAATGAACTGATACGATCAATGATCAGGGAATTTGTGTCAATTGATGTCTTGAGAGTGATCACTGAGGTCGCGATAAAACGATTCGCCAGATAAAGCAACAGGAGAACGGGCGTCAGGACACCGATTCTGAACGCTTTTTCCATGATGGACAATGGGTTTTCGATCCATACCCTTCCATACAGAACGTCCAAGTAGATTTGGTCTGGAACTGCCATAGCCAGAATGAGGGACAGCATGCCGATTGCGGACACTGCATTGGCAAGAAATTTTGTTTCATAGATGGCCACATGGTCATCATTGACATCCCAGTTCTGTTTCCAGATGCTAATTGCCAAAGGCAGGGTGACGATTGTTGCTAGTTCAAAAAAATTGAAGAAGCCTGTTGCAATGACAAGCATTGCTGCTGCTAATGTCAAATGAATCCACAGGAAATAGATGTAAGTCCTGAGATGTGTGTGCCTGTAGGAAAACATCATCGTTGATGGAATTTTATCCAAATAAGTTTTTTCACTGGCTGTCGTTCAGACAGCTTTTGTCCGAGCTTTTTCTCTGGATTCAGTTGCTTAGTTCAAGAATTTCTCCTTCGACATACGGGTTGGTTTTTTGTTCATCATAGGGTCGTCTGTCAATCATGGCATAGGATTTCGGGTGTTTGTTCAACATGGCAGCGTATGAGTTCAACCTTTCGACGATATACTGCATCACAGTTGTGCCTCCGGTTATGTTGACCATCACTTTCTTTGCTCCCATCAATGCAGAAACGATGTCCTTGTCTGTTTTGATTGCGTTCCAAGCGGTAAAGTCCAGAAACGGATCATTTATTGTTTTGACGATCTGGTTTGCATTCGAACCTGCCTCTTGGAGAATTGTCTGAACTTGGCTTTGGGATTGGGTCGATGCAATGACTATGACTAAATCTGGGTTCAATCTTTTGATTGCAGTGTACAATGCGCCGTTTGTCAGTCCCAGCGGGGAGATCAGCACCCTGTTTTTACTTGGGACATCAATGTTCCAAAATTCAGGATTGTTGATGTGTTGCTTAAGCGCACTCCAAAGTTCCTTGATTTTGTTCTGGAGATCGTTTATCTTTATTTCCTCTTCACGCATTCCATGATGCTGAACCATGTTCCGCAAATCGCTCAATTGGTTCCAAAAGGAGAGGATTTCCTTGTTGGGAAACAATTCATTGAATGCTTTGTCCCTGCTTGCAGCCGACAGTCCTCCTATCGTTCGTTCAATCTGCTCTCTTGTTTTTTTGTTGAGCCATTGTGTACGAGCGTCAGGTCGCCAATGGTAGAGGCATAGTGTGATGAACAGTTCACGCATCTGTCCCAACGCGTTGTCATATTGCAGTTGTCCTTCTGAAACGATGTAGAAGTCTATCACTTCAACAAGGAGCTTGATCAGTTCCTCAGTGAGCACCAAATTCCGTTTGTTTTTTGGACGGGCGTATTCATGGAATGAGAACTGCTCTTGAAGCGAGTTTCTTATTTCCTCAAAAAGGTTCTCTCCCATGAAAATGTCCAAGGCATCTATATTGCTTTTTGAGAGGAGATTCTTCATTTTTTTTAGGGAATTGAGCAGTTCAACCGGCAGTCCGTTGTTGACGGCAAAAGCCACCTCCACATAAGCATCCAAGAGGTTCTCCAAACTTCTTTTGGCTTTTGGATCGTCGTGGAGTCGGTTAATGTATGTCTTCAGTAGGTTGATCAGCGGAATGACATTGATGTCCCGTTTGAATAGGCTAACCGCCTCACCCCACTGAACCAGCTCCTGTACGTAGTTCAGGATGTAAATGGTGCAGGGGTGATTTTTGCTGATGAGTCCATAATAGAGATTTCCAAGTGTAAGCTTGGTCACGGCAGTAAGGTAATAGGTGGCTGTCAGAAGCAGGATTGGAATGTGCCGGAAGCCATGGGTCAGGTCGATTGAAAGTTCTCCTTGCAAAGGAAGATGGGCTATGACTGTCAAAATCAAATCCTTGAAGTCATTGTTTGAACTAATAACTAGCGGTGTCACCTTGGCTTGGCTGGAAAACTTTGTCAGTTCGTTTTTAAAGTTTTGAAAACGAGAGTTGACTGTGTCTTCAGTACAGATCGCATAGACTTCGTCAAAATGGTGTCCGAGCTTGATGAT
>JALUTL010000177.1 GCA_027016475.1 Candidatus Heimdallarchaeota archaeon | reverse complement strand
AATTTAATCAGATTAAATTTCAATTTCAAAAGCTCTAGATTTATTTTTTGCATAATTCCGGAAAATTTAGGAAATGTGTTTTATGTCCATATAATAATTGACATTATTTTACATAATCACAATTGCGTTTGAATTAATGCAAGCAAGGCCGTTGACTTTTTGAATCTTGGCTTGAAACAACAACCCACTTGACAAGATTATTAACATTGTCATATATTGTGCTTTTGTGGACTGGTTTGAAATTATTGCGATAAATGAGCATCTTTTCGTTATACGAGAACGCTTGGACAAAATTGAACCTAAGTTCAGAACAAAATACACCAACATGTACTTGCTTATTGGGGAAAAGCAGGCTGCCCTCATTGACACGGGTGCTGGAGTCTATCCAATCAGACCCTTGGTTGAGAAGTTGATCAAAAAACTTCCATTATTGGTGTTCAACACCCATCATCATTTTGATCATATTGGTGGGAACTCTGAATTTGAAGAGATCCACATTCATAAGTTGGATTATCCACCAATTGCAAAACCGGTTGACGTAGGATTCTTAAAGGACAGTCCCTTTGCAGAGGTTTACGAAAAGCACAATTACCGTCTCCCTATGGCTTCCACAGCAATTCCTTTACAAGGAGGAGAAATTTTTGACTTGGGAGGCATTACGTTAACAGTTTTTCATGCACCAGGGCATACTCCAGGGTCAATTGTTCTCTACACTTCAGAAGGGGAGGTATTCACAGGTGACACTGTCCACTTTGGAGCGTTTTATTATCCTTCCAAATTCTATCCGGAAGATTATACGGAAATGCTTCAGGAGCTTTACGATGAAGTTGAGCACTTTATGGAAAAGGGAAGGCTTTTTCCGGCACATGAGGATTATAACCTGCCATTGGACGTAATACAAGAACTAATTTTTGAATTGGACGTATTTTCGATGAACAAAGCCGAAGGGCAGTTTGATGAGTTTCTCAATTCCTACGTATTTCAGAAAACGAACTTTACATTGATCATACCAAGTGAAAATTTTGAATAGCTATTCCAAAACGATTCCCGGTCTGCGAGGTATTGCGGCAAGAGCTTTGGGATGGTCAACTCCTTCAGCAGGCAAGACCTGAACTTTTGCACCGATTTGCCTCTCGATGAATGGAATTGCCTCAGTTAATGTGCTCATTTCCAATTCAAATGAAATCGGCATATCAGGCGGAGTACCTGATTTCAAGAGTGTTTGGGCATACTTGACTGCCTCTTTTCCTCTTTTCTTGATTTCTGGATCCTGCATGATATTTTTCATCAAAGTCTGCATTCCGTTCATTGCTTCCATGTAGATTTTGTATTTCCACTCAGGAGAAACGTAGAGTGTAATATTGGAGGGTTGAGGATGACCTCTTTCAGTCAAGAAAGTTACCAATCCTCTCAAGTCATCCATAACTTCACCCAAGTATTTTTCTGCATATTCAGCAGTTAAATCAATCTTTTCCTCGTTGGCCTCTGGAAATGCTTCATTCGAAATGAACCCTTCATTACCCCATATTTGCCAAATTTCTTCACAGATATGAGGCATGAATGGCACAATCATCTTTACCATGACTTCTCTGACATACCGATATGCCGGTCCCTTTGAACCGCCTCGCCTGTTGAGATACCACTTGACCAACTGCAATGGTATATGGAAAGCACTCTGAAATGCACTTCGGGTTTTGATCTGTTCGAAATTTTCCCTAGTCTCTTGGATTTGCTTTTGCATTTTTGAAATGAGCCACCTATCAATCTGGGTCATTTCATCATCAATGTCCTGTTCTACGGCCATTTGGTAGAGGGTATGAATCCATTTCTCATAGCTTTCAATCTCATCGACCATGACCGACGCATCTTCCAGCCCTTCTCCAGCGGTCATCAAGGTAACTCTGGCAATGTCAGCGCCAAATGCCTCTACCAAATCATCCAATGTTTTGAAGTTGCCTTTGCTTTTCGACATTCGTTCAGAAACAATTTCATCCGTTTCTGTCCGTCTGGCCGTTTTTACATAACCATTTACATGTATAGCTTTCGGCCAATATTTTTCTGGGAACAAGGCAGCATGATGGAAGAGCATATAGGTCAAGTGATTGTTGATCAGATCCTTCCCGGAAGATCGAATATCAAACCCATACCAATATTCTACATCCTTCCTGATCTCTCGCAACAGCTTTTTGTCAATTCCGACAGCTTTTGATATTTCTGTAGCGTTTCCTTTGCCCAAATAGATGTAGTCAAATACTTCATCCGTAGCATAGGATTCTTTGAACGATCCTTCGTTGACGTATTTGGAAACAAGATAGTAAGCCATGTAGATTACACTGTCTGAGAGGGTCTCGATTATCCATTCTGGATCCCATGGTGCGGGAGTTCCCAAACCACTTCTTCTGACACACGCCTTGTTCTCAAGCCAATCAACTGTATTGATGAATGATTTTTTCAGTTCAGGCGGATAAAATGTCATCTTGTCAATCATCTTGTAAACTTTTTTCTTCCATTTGGGGTCTCCAAATTTCAAGAACCATTGATCTTTAACATGCTTGACGTAATTTCGGGTTCCGCACCTGCAAATTACAACCTCATTTGGTTCTTTAAGAATCAAACCCTTCTTTTCCTCAATCATATCTTTGATGAGTTCTTCTTTCACCTGTTCAACGGGTTTCCCTTTGTATTTGCCAGTAATTGGCTTCGTGATACCATGCATGGCCTCTTTTCTGTAGACGAGTTTGGTAGCTTCCTTCAATTTGGGATCATCCTGGCCTGAAATGCCCATTTGTTCGACCACTTCTTTTGCTGGAAACTCTCCAAAACCTTCAATGGTGATCAACGAAATAGGCTTGATTGATAAGACGTCTTCCTTTTTGATCCCATAAGGCTCCAATTCATCTACTTTAGTCTGAATTTCAACCAATGTTGCATAATCTACAGGGGCATGTGCTGGAACTGACATAACCACACCGGAGGCACCTTCAGGATCTATGAACTTAGCGGGCAATATCGGAACATTTTCACCTGTCAATGGGTTTATCGCAACTTTGCCAAACAACTCAGCTACAGCTACAGGAGTAACATCCGTAACATCATACTCTTGATCCCTCAATTTTGGAACAGTATGTTCTTCGACGATCAAAGCCTCTCCATTGACCGTTGCAATGACATATTTGGCTTCCGGATGCAGAAAGATATTCGTAACCCCAAAGGTGGTTTCAGGCCGTATGGTGCCTGGAGCCAAATAGGCATTAAACTCAGGAACAAAAAACTTGATCAATACAAATTCTACAATTCTAGCGCCTTCACCTTCCAATCGATCATGATCTCCTGTAGGAGAGCCGCAGGAAGGACAGTAAATGACAGGGTGTGAGGCTTTGACTACATACCCTTTTTCAAACAGCCTCCTGTATTGCCACTCAATGAACTTGGAAAAAACAGGAGTCAATTGAGTAGTGACAAATTTTCTTCTCCAATCTACGGCAACACCCAAGCTTCGGCACGTATCCTCTGTCGTCTTCATGAAATGGCGGATGATATTGTACGGATCTGCATATTTTTCGATTTCTTCCTCTTTTACGCCTGAAAGCAACAAGGCCTGAATTTGTTTTTTGTCGCCTTTCGCAACTCGTTTTGCCATACCTACTATAGGTTCACCAGTTGCATGGAAGCCGAACGGCCACAACACGTTTTTTCCCAACATTCTTTGAAAACGAATGGTCGCCTCCAGTTTCATCATGCTATATCCATGGCCCCAATGCAATTTGCCATTGATATATGGAAACGGAAAATTCCCAAAATATTTTTCTTTATCCTCAATTCTGTCCGATTCAAAAAGATGGGCTTCTTCCCACTTTTTTTGCCATTTTGCTTCAATCTCTTTAATGTCTAACATAAGAAGGTACCTCCTGCTTGCTGGAATCATCACTATGCTGGTTGGGTTTCCAACCGACAGATGATGCAATGTTCACAAAAAACTTTCTACCATTTACATAATTGCTCGATTTAGTTTTGGTAAGATAGAACATAATACCCCATATCAATCACTTCGGGTAATTTCATTCTCTGTACCATCCTATTTAAGCTTTTTTAAACATAAAATGTTTGATCTGGGTCAAACAGTCAAATTTCATCAGAAATGAGAGAATTGTAGTTAAAAAAATATGTGAAGTGCCTTAACTGGCGAATTTACATAAGGTTATATATTGGAGCCTATAATTATTTATATATGGGTAGCAGAAAGGAGACCAATGAAAAACTCGTAGCAAATATTACGTTCTATTTGGGAGTTCTTTTTTTCTTGTTTTCAGTTTATTATGCAAACTACATTACTAGCAACATCGTAACAATTTCAACATATTTGCTGATAATATCTGGTCTTCTGCTTGTTCTGACATTCATTAACGATTACCGAACATTGCTCCCTATGGTCATAGGAATGGTCGCGTTTTCAAGCATAAATCTTGGAATAATACTTGCAGGAACGGCAGGATTGAACAGTAGCGATCCTTTAGTCGTCTCAGGCCTTTCAAGAATTGTCCTTGCAGTCTTTATTATTTGGAAGCTTACAGCTGAAATGAGACATCTTTCCTTGGAAATAGACCCTTTTGCTCCGAAAAGAGGATTCTTCAAAAATCTCTTTTACGGCATTCTGTTC
>JALUTL010000176.1 GCA_027016475.1 Candidatus Heimdallarchaeota archaeon | reverse complement strand
GAACGGAATTACAACGGTTGCCGAGCTTCATTATATCCACAATGCGCTTCCAGAAGAACAATTGAACCACAATCAAATTTCTGAGGCAGCAATCGAGACGGCACTTAAAGTTGGCATACGGTTACGGTTTCTTTTCACAGGATATGATTTGGGAAACAAACAAGCTCAAAAAAGATTTCACAGACCGGTTGACGATGTGGTGCGCAGTCTGACATATTTACGGGAGAAATATGCAGGCAATCCATTGGTAAGAATCGGTGCTGCACCACACTCACTTCATGGGGCAAGTGAGGAAATGATAATACAATTGGCGGATTGGGTGAATCAAAATGGCGAAGTGTTCCATATCCACATTGCAGAACAGAAGTCTGATATTCAAGAGTCTTTGGAACAGCATGGTTTACGTCCAGTAGAATATTTGGAACGTTTGCAAGTGCTGAACGAAAAAACTTCAATAGTCCATGGTGTTTGGCTGGATGAAACTGAGATTGCCATCCTAAAGCAGAAAGGCTGCAAGCTTGTCTACAACCCGCTTACAAATATGTATCTAGGAGACGGCATAGCCAATATTCCCAAATTTATTGAATATGGAGTTCCTATCGCATTGGGAACCGACGCGAATGTCAAAATGAACCTGTTTGAGGAAGCGATAATGGCAGAATGGCTTCAAAGAGTGAAACATTTGGAAATGGGGATATTGAAGAGACATACGGATCGAAAACCTGAAGCACTTCTTTTCGATATGGTTACCAGCAATGGTGGCGAAGCGCTTGGTATGCCTGTAGGAAAGATAAAGGAAGGCTATTTTGCTGATTTCATTCTTTTGAATGATCGAGAATTGTCCTTGGTTCTGGATCACGATTGGATTTCTCAACTAGTGACATCCTATTCTTTGGAAAATGGACTGAAAGCGGTTTGGATTGGTGGGGAACAGGTTTTCAGTGACGGAAAGTTTTGTTGATTGTGAAAGCATCCTTTTCAGAGAAGGAAAGTATATTATATGAAAAAACAGATACAGTGTGATAGAAGATGGATTTCAAAACCCAGACATCTCTTACTGCGGAACAGATGGCTGATCTTTTCGAAGTTCTTGCCCTCTCCTTGAGACAGAACCAAGAATTCAAGGTACCTCTAGGTACATCAGAAATTTCAATTGATGTGGCAAAAGCAATTGTTTTGGGCATCGAGTATTCAGAAGGAAATGAGCAAGGAACACTAAAATTGAACCTCTCTTGGAACCTTCAGGATCTCAAGTCTGTCGAGGCTCCTTCAAAATCTGAACCGAAGACAACACAACCCACTCCATCTCCACAACCAACCCAGCAGTTCACCCCAATTCAGGAGCCATCGCCGCGTGTGGTTCAGACAACTGCCCGGATGTCAGACAGAGAAATTCCCCATCGAATTGCAATCTCCACAAACACAATTGTTGGCAATAATGGAGAATACAAAAGCGCTTTCACCAAAAATGGAAGCTCAAAATGGGTTTTGGCAGTACAGACCGAAGGATTGGAAGTTGCCAGTCAAAAACCTGAAGAGGAGGATCTATTCAGCCACATTGATGACAGACTGCCAACCAAAAAGAAAAAATCTGTTCCTGCAACAAGCCCATTTGTGCCCGGAGCTCCATCTCCAAAGCCAGTCGAGGACACAGAAGTTGCAAGTTGGAAGGAACCATCACCTGAAGAGAACGTGACTGATGATGAATGGGCTAAACCATCAGAGCTACTAAAAAGGCAAAAAGCTTCCACAAATGAGCCAGTTGTGCCCAAACCGACTCAAGCACCGCCTAGTGTCCCAAAGGCAACGATGCCAAAACCTTCATTTTCTATGCCAGAGCCCAAGGTTCCTCAACCTCAGAACATACCAGAAGGTGCACCTATACCTCCTGATATAAAAAGGAAGAATGAAAAGCAAGCACCTAAAGGGAAAAAGTTAGGTTGGGAAGATTGGGACTGACCATAAGCCAAAACATTTAATTTTTATAGTTGATGTAAATCCATGAGATATTTCATAGTGCTGGGCTTTCTTATAGTAGCAACCATACCGGCTACAACTTCCCAAATACCGGATCTGCCAGAGATAGACCAGAACGCCTATGTGGGATTGGATTGGGGAACTGCAGGGATACTATACGCTTTTTCCCACCCTTCAGTGGTCAACCAATCCAAGCAACTCATAGAGTTCGGATTCAACTTCATCCTTAACAACTCTTATTCAATCGAAAACACCAAAATTCTCGCTTGGGAAAAAGGGCCAGAATTGAAAACTGGAATTTATCCGGGTAGAAAATATGGAGCAGTTGGAATAATTGAATCGTTTCTGAGCCTTTACAACTCCACAAGAAAAGCGATTTACCTCGAGGTAGCAGAAGAGACGTTTCGAGTGTTGATGAACCAAGCTGTTGAAAATACTACCCAGCCGCACTGGGGATACGTATACCATGACGTAAATTCCGCGGAAGGAATCTCTCTGACGGGATTGGAATTTGGTGCCAGCGGAGTTTTGGACATGGCAATGAAGATTTATGAAATAACTGAAGACAATTATTATTTGGATTCAGCCACAAAAATCGGAAATTGGCTTGTACTAAATTCCAAGCAGAAAGATAGGGAAGCAGAGGAATTCAGTATTCCATGGTACTCAAGCGTTCCAGGGTTTGCAGATGTTGAAATATTCGAATACAACAGAGGAATCGCAGGAATTGCACCCGTTCTTGCAAAATTGGGGATTCTTACCGGCAATTCAACCTTCTCAACCGTCGCAATGGGATTGGGTAATCGGTTGATCAGCATGCAATTGAAAAATGGAGGATGGACAAACCAAAATGATACAACCTTTGTCATGACAAATTTTGCTCAAGGTGCAGCAGGGATCATTTACGGCCTCCACCGTTTGGGACTGACCATGAAGACAGAAAAGTTTGATGATGCAATTTCAAACGGCTTGGATTTCATATTTTCAAATTTCCAAAAAGGGAAAGGGTTCCGAGTGTTTGAGAATGAGCAGATATTCAGGAATGGTCTTTACAATGGAAACCTTGGAATTTTTATGGTGCTTTTGGAGCTCATGGACAGATTGTCACCCACACAGGAATCTATCTTGACTGAGGCTTTGGCTGACTATTTGGCAACTCAACTCCTCTACGGAGAATTTGAAAACCAAATATTTGCAATTATGAGGTTCTCCCCTTCTCAAAATGATCCATATGACATTTCATTTGCTGATGGTTTGGCCGGCGTACTTTGGCTTCTCCTCAGCAAAAAAGAAACTCTCAAATCCCTTGGAATAGATACAGAAGATACAATTGATGCAATACTGTACACACTCAAATTTGCTTTAGATCAAGATGGGATGTGGAAAAGACAAATTCAATTGCCTCAAAGGGCCAAACTGTTTTCACAAACCACCTCTGAAAGAGTCATTCTGCAAATTGGGGTGACCTTTCTTGCACTCCTAGTGATTGTTCGCAGAAAGTATCATTCCTCAATTCTATAGTCCTGCTGTCTAAAAACGGGTTTTCCCCATACTTCTCGCTGTGATTCTATAAACAGGTTGATGGGTTCAAGATAGCCTTTCAAAATATTTTCGCACTCATTAATCAGCAGTTTTGCATCCCTATGGTCAAAAAAATTAAGAATGTGTGGAACCACCGATTCCCTCAATGTAGGAAGAATATCTCGCAACCCCGACAACGCTATCATTCCTGCCGCCTCTGTCGGTGTAATAAGGATCGTGATCATGAAATCTTCACTTCCACCTCTCGCATCCATTCGTGGAAGGCTAAACATCAAATTATAGCTCATAAAATAGGAATTGACAAACAGAAATGGATCTTTTCGAACAATCTCATCCTGAAGATCCATCAAAGTTGGAAGAAGATTCAAGATTATCGAAGAAAAAGGATTCTGCAATTTAGGCGTAATCGCAACAATTTCTGGCCCTATGATTTCATCAAAATGACAAAGCGCAATATGATAGCTCTCTTCTAACCGATCAGGATACTTCAAGATATATTTACACCAATTAAGTAAGTTTTAACTCCTTCTTTCCCATCCTGTGCCAAAATAACTTTTCCATACTTCCACTCGCTAAGTTGGTATCGAATAGGTTTTATTTATGAATGAAAATAGAAAATCATGTCTGAACTTCCCGTAGAATATAAAATGTTTCAGAAAAAATTTTCAAAGGATCTTATTCAAAAATTAGGAAATGACCTCGCAGATCTCTTGGTCTATGGAAGTGCGGTAAACTCTAACCTCTTTGCAGGGGTCTCAGATATAAACTTCATTGTCGTCCTGAACAACCCTGACAAACTCACCAAACCCGTTGACCAAATAATCAATGACATCTCAGAAGTCGCAAAAGAATACAGAGAAAATCCAATGTTCACAACCATGCTATCATACGAAGTCCTGTTTCAATCACAAATGCCACAAAAATCCGAGCTCAATGGATTCGAACCAATCAAGGCACTCGCATTGAGCAAAGGAATGTCCCTGAAATCAAACAATAACCCCTTCTCAGACCTCAAAATAGAAACAAAACCATTGAAGGAAAATGCACTCCAAGTACTCAAAGACCTCTTCAATGAACTGATCGAACCATTGGGAATTCCAAATTTACCATATCCATACTTTTCCTTTACCTCTTTATTTAACTTATTCA
>JALUTL010000175.1 GCA_027016475.1 Candidatus Heimdallarchaeota archaeon | reverse complement strand
GTTTGGGGCAAATTGATGGTCGCCACAACCGCTTCTTATCTGACAATACTTTTCGGGAAGATAGGTCAGATAGCATACAATTACTATTTCAATCGCCCTCCGGAGGATGAGCGAATATTTGCGTTTTCCTTTAGTATCGCCTTTTTCGTATTCATTGGCGTCGCTTTCATTTTCTTTGGGAAAAAGTTTGTTTTGGTTTCAAGGTTGTCATCCCCCCAAATGGTATATCTGTTTCTTTTTGGGATCATTTATGTAGCCATTGCCACCCAATTGAGAGAATTGAGGGAATTGTTTTACATCAATGGGTTGGATCAGGCAATAGCTCAACGTGTTCTTTTCCTGAGTTTTGGCATATATGAAATTCTCACCATTGTCATGATTGGGATGTACTTCATTTCAGGGTGGCTGTTGAGCTTTCTTTTTGGCGTTAAGGATGTTGAAGACCCTGCCATTTTGAGTCGTGTCAGGGAAATTGCGGCTCGATTGGGCATCAAGGACACCGTAAAGGTTGGGTTTGTCAGAGCTCCTATTTTGAATGCATTCGCATATGGGCCATTCTTCGATAAACGTATCGCATTTATCAGCAGCTCTTTGGAAGATTTCACAGAATCGGACATTAATGGCATAGTAGGTCATGAATTAGCTCATACCGCGAAAAATCATGTACTGATACTCTTGATTATCTCAATTGGAGAGTTGGGATTGAAAAAAGCCTTGAATTTGCCCGCTACACAATTGGATTATGCAGTCTTTTCAGATGGGTTGAGTGTGGATTTCGTCACCTACCTTCTCTTCAGTTATGGTTTGGTGATTATACTGTTTATTTTTGTCAGAGCATTGGAAGGACACGCAGATTTGGTTACAAAAGAAGCTGGTTTTGGTGAAGACCTTAGTAAGGCCTTATACAGATTGGAAGGCTTCTATCAGGGTGTTGCGGCAGATTTTGGAATTTCAGTAAACTTGTTGACTGATAGACAATATTCAAGAGAAGAGCGCATCAGGTATAATGCGTTGGCTGCCAGAAGGCTCTATAGGGAAGTAGTTTCACCCACTCGAGGAGCTGCTTTCTCTAACATATTCGTTTCTCACCCTCGAACAAGTTATCGAATCGCCGCTTTGATGAGAAATGACATTCCTCCTATGAGGGCAGCATTCCTTCCATATCAAATAGTGGGCCTTTTCAAAAGGAAGCAAGCGATTAAAACACTCCAAGAAGCGCGAGAACAGATACAGAGGATAATTGATAGCACATTTTTTGAAGATTTCAGTGATTCGGTGTTTGAATACCTTTATGGTATTTTACCTTGGGAAGAAGAATTCGAATTTTTCCTTGGCAAAAAGGTTCTCGGCTTCAACCCGATCACTAGTGAAATAGTCACGGGCTATCTGGAAAGACTCAATAAAACAAATTTGGCAAGTAAACCAATTTCATTGGTGATAGAAGGAAAGGAATATTCTGGTGCCGACTACATGTTCAAAGTGTTTGAATCTGGTGAAAAAGTATTCTGCAAAAATGGGGACATTATGACGTTAGATCGTTATGAATTAGATGAAGCAAAACAGTTGATGATTTGGGGCAAGATAAACGAAAAGGAAACATCAATTAGGTTCCAAGATGTGGGAGTGCCCTTGTCTTTTATAGAAGAACGGGTAGGTAAATCCATTTTCCGCTATAAAACAGGGCATGTGGTGCTTGAGACACTGGATCTGGTCGAAATTCGTGAAAATTGGGAATCCAGCATTCTTCAGGTAAATAGAGAAAAATTTGCAGGTCATGAGTTCTCTGTGGGATTTTCACCAATTGGAATAGAATTTCGGAAGGAGAAGAAAGAAAGCGATTTTGAAATCCTCCGGTATGCAATCGGCAAGAAGGTAGGAATCTATTCAAAGGAAAATTATGATGTGCAGATACCAGGGATAGTCCAAGGTGTGACTTCGGATCATTTGATCCTTTATGATGGCGTTGAAGCCAGATCGCATCTGCTGAAAGATTTAGAATATATAGTGCTCTATGAACCCAATATCGAGTTGATAACAAAGTCCCACATATCCTTTTTTATGAAGCTTACCCTTTGGTGGGAAAATAGGTCTGGGTTCAATTACATTCGATGAATTCAATCGGATAAAAAGCCTTTGTCCTCTTTGAGCTTCTCATGAAATTTATTTAGTAATTTAGAAGTCTTTTCATCATCTCCTTCATTTTCTTCCTCTACAATTACCTCGATATCAAGGTCTGGATCAATTTCAGGTGGGACATCCGCCAAAAGCTCCGCCTCTATTTCTTTGACAAGTGATGATTTTGTTTTTGGTTCTTCTTCCGCTGTGGACTGAACTTTGCTCGGGACACTATCTATGCTCTCCAATGAAGAAGCAGTCGTTTCAGGTTCCTCTTCTAATTGGGAGCTTAAATTCTTAATTTCCGGCTCTAGCGTATGCCTTTCCAATTTAGGTTCATCAGAAGATCCTTTTGTTTGATTTATGTTTGTGCTGTAATCTGTTTCTGAATCGGTCTTTTCTGATGCGTTGAAAGTTCCCATAGCATCAGTGTTTGCCTGAAGTGCAACATCATGCTGTGCCAATTTGCGTTGATGTTCCTCCAAGTCATCCATTTTCGCATGGTCAAATTGTTTGACAATTTCAGAATGAATGGTTCGTGGAAGATCCGTTGAGCTAGTTATTTCAATCAGCTTGTTTCTTAGCTGGACTATTTCGGATTGAAGTTGGATCTTCTCCATGAGGTGCTCTCTTTTAAGTTGTTCCAAATCAGTTTCAAGGATTGACTGGATTGTATTCGAAACAATTGTCTTTAGTAGTTTTACAACTTCATTATTGGCATCATCTATTGAATCAAGAATGGAACCTAGCTGAAATAACGAAATTGGACGAGCATTTTCTTGGATTTTTTCAACTAAATGCTTGAGAGGTGACTCCTTTGGTTTTTTGGGAGTCGTTGGTTCAAATTTTCCTTTGAATTCCTGTTTGACTGCTTTGGAAAGTTGTTGCAAATCGGTTTTCAGCGGATCAGTACTTTGTTTCCCGTAGATTGATGCAAGGCTTTCTTCGCTTTCAAGAGGGATTGCCTCAACAGCACCTCCAGCTCTCAATTCCTGAATGATTGTCTCCAACTTCTCCATCTCCTGTATCTTCTCTTCGATGTGATTCTGAAGAAGCTTCTTCTGCTCTTTGAGCTGACTATTCTCCTTTTCGAGTAAGTCTAGCCTTTGCAACAGTTTATCACTATTTCTTTGCAATCCGACATTTTGTTCCAACAGTTGCAGATTATCCAAGGTCAAGCGCTCTATAGTTTCTTTGTAATTTTTGATGTCTGATTCAAGACTTGAAATTTTTTGTTGAAGGATTATGGCTTCTGTGACTGCATCTGATGAAAGATTTGATTGTGAGTTGAGCTCACTTTTCAAAACCATGATTTCTGCCTGAAGTTGCTCAACAATCTCGCTTTTTTTACGGGACTCCTCCTCAAGCATCTTGATTTCCTCTTCGGTTAGGAATAAGGTATTTTGAACCTCACTCTCCATTTTTTCAACCAATGCCTGAAGATACTCTCCACGCTCATTCGCTTCTTTTCTGAGCTTGGCAATCATATTGTCCTTAAGTTCAATATCATTTTCCAACTGCTCCAGCCTGACAAAAAGCGATTTGATTTCATAAATAAAACTGATCACTATATCTTTTGTCAGAGGATGCATAGAATCCCAAAATCTTCGCATCAGTGCATCAAATTTTCTATGTGTCTTTGACAACCTAAGGAACTCATAGTCTGGAATAGTATCGGAATCGAAGTAACTTGTATAATCCTTCAGTACCTCAAAAATGTTGGTCAACGGATAATTATTACTATTAAGAGATAATAAGAATTATGGTCTCCGCTTCATCTAGAAAAAATTGGAATGGTTAAAAATTGGTCATTACACTCATTGAAAGTATTTCCTTGCAATTCGTTATTTCCTTATCAAGCAATTGGATATAGGGCACCAAATTCTCGTCATGGGGCAGTCCTGGATTACAATTGTATGATTTCCAGCGCTCCATCTGCACCTCAGAAGCTATGACTACATAGTCAGTTTCTTCAGTGATTTCAAATAGCTTTCTGGCTTTATGAATTTGAGAAGTTCCAGCCAATCGAAGGAGGATTTCAATCCCAGGAACTTTTGCAAAGTTTGTTTTTGTTTCAAACGCAACATGTGATTGGACAAGGGCGTTGATCAATTGGTGTTGACATGCAATATAAGTAGCATCGGCAAAGAAGAGAATTTTTGTATCGTTGATTAGCTCTTCTTTGAGTATGTTGATGTCTGTTCCTTTGTCCAAATGGAAGTGGAAAACGTAGACCGTGTCAGGAATTTTTGTTTCCACGTGACAACCCCATTGTTACAAATTAAAAGGATTGGCATCGACATCTGTCAATAACATGCTGGGATTACCAGATATTAATTGATCCAACCTACTTTCGAGACATAATGGATGAATTTGATACAATCGAATTCCCACATGGCTTTATAGAAGAGTGGCTTACTTATCACAACCTTCAATTTGTCCGTGACTATAAGGTAAAAGAAGCCAAATCAGGATTAACTTACTTCATTCCAGAATTAGCATTAGGGGTCATCGTTGCAAACTGGAAGCGTCCGTTGACAATCTCCATCATAAACAAGGGTTTAAGAATCTACGAAAAATTAAGTCTAAGCAAATTGGTAATCTTGACCAACGATATTTCGGAAATAGCCCAAGAAACTATAGCGAGAGTTCCCGAAGACATTTTGGTTATGGAAATATCGAATCTCTCAGAATTCGCAGTCCTATTGAATTCAAGACATCAGAAAAGCCAATTAGCTTGTATGAACTAATTTATTTTGCAATGTTCCCAAAGCCATCGCACTTCTTTGCAATTTCATCATCTCTTCTCATACATTTGCCAGTTTTTGTAACCCATCCGTTACATAGTCCACTAGTGTCTTTGGATCCATCATATAGTTCACAATCGGATTTATAGTTTCCTTCCTTGTCTTTTGGTACTGTCGGCAGTGGTACACTCAAGTTGAACCCTCAATTCTATATCCCAAATGGTAGTATATCAAGGTTTTTAGAGAAAAAGCTAAGATTGACTGATTTCAAAAAATCTCAACCAGGAAGCTTCATACGGATTGAATCCAAAAACATGAAGATTGAAGAACAGTTTGTTCAGCGATTTTCCATATAACCTTAATATCCACTCATAGGATTAAGTTCATGGATTTGAATGAAGATCAAAAAATGATTAGGGATTCCATCCGAGAACTTGTCTCAGATAAAATCAAGCCTCGTGCAAGAGAGTATGATGAACAAGAAACCTTTCCAGAGAAAAACATCGAAGATTTGAGAGAAACAGGGTTCCTCTATATGACACTTCCGGAAAAATATGGCGGAATTGGTGCAGACACTCTTACGTATGCGATGACTTGTGAAGAAATAGCCAGAGGATGTGCATCCACAGCAACCATTTTTGCAGGCAACAATTCTTTGGGAATCGCTCCAATCCTGACATATGGAACGGAAGAGCAAAAAGATGAATTCCTGCCGAAATTTGCAGAACCCAATGGCCTAGGTGCATTTTGTCTTTCTGAACCTCATGCTGGATCTGATCCTGCCTCATTGAAGACAAGAGCAAAATTGGAAGGAGATGAATGGGTCATCAACGGATCTAAATTTTATATCACAAATGCTGCTGAGGCAAGCATTTTCATCGTGTTCGCTCGGTCAAACGATCAACCGAGACATAAAGGTGTATCAACCTTCATTGTCCCTGCAGATACATCTGGAATTACTGTCATGCCTCCAGAGAGAAAATTGGGGATAAGGGCAAGCGTTACCAATGCCATGACCTTTGAGGATGTCAGAATTCCCAAAGAAAATTTGCTTGGGGAAGAAGGAAAAGGAATTAGGATGGCCCTTACAATATTGGACAAAGGAAGGATTGCTGTTGCTGCACAGGCAGTCGGCATCGCTCAAGCTGCCTATGAAGATTCAATCAAGTATGCTAAGGAAAGAACCCAATTTGATCAGCCAATTTCAAACTTTCAAGCAATTCAGTTTATGATTGCGGACATGGCCACGAGGATTGAAGCCAGTCGACTACTGTATATGAATGCAGCTCGGTTAGCGGATCAAGGCAAAGATTATGTGAAATCAGCAGCAATTGCCAAGCTATTTGCATCTGAATCAGCAACGGCGGTTACCCATAAGGCAATTCAGATACATGGAGGGGCTGGATTTCTGAAGGATTTCGAGGTAGAAAGATATTACCGAGATGCGAGAATAACTGAAATATATGAAGGCACCTCAGAAATAATGCGGCTGGTAATTGCCCGTGAAAGCTTGAAATAATTGTTGATATAATAACACCCCCTGCATCCATTTGTATGGAAATTTACGCATTGGTTCAGATTTTAAACTAGATGTGAAACTGTGCCATAAGAGAATGCTTTCTATCCACGCATTTCGAATTTTTTAATAAGTCATAACGAGAATTCTTACTGGTGTCGACAATAAAAATTGAAAAGCCGGATGTCAGTAAACTCAAAAAGTATGTATTGGCGGATGGTCATGACTTCGTCCTTGATTTGGAAAGGAGTAAAGGGTCATGGATTTATGACATCGATGGAAATGAGTACTTGGATATGATGTCATTCTATGCGTCTATGCCCCTTGGATTAAACCATGAAAGCTTAGAAACAGCAGAGGCGCAGCATGAGTTGATGTTGGCAGCTCGGAATAAAGTATCAAACAGTGATTTCTATACCACCATGTACATAGAATTTGTTGAAGAGTTTGCAAACAAAGCAGTCCCTTCCTATTTCACACATTTCTTTTTTATTTCAGGAGGAGCTTTGGCTGTTGAAAATGCTTTGAAGGCGGCTTTCGACTGGAAAGTAAGGATAAATTTGCAAAAGGGTTCAGGCGAAATTGGGAGTCGAATAATTCATTTCAAAGAGGCATTTCATGGTCGATCAGGGTATACTCTGTCTCTAACAAACACAGCAGATCCAAGAAAATACATGTACTTTCCAAAATTTGATTGGCCAAGGATACTAAATCCAAAAATCACATTTCCATTGGAAGAACATTTGGACGAGGTTAAGGAAGCTGAAAAAACCGCTTTGAATCAGATTTACGAATCCATTGAAACTTATGGTGATGATATAGCAGGATTGATAATCGAACCGATACAGGGAGAAGGCGGAGACAACCACTTCAGAGACGAGTTCTTGATCGAATTGAGAAGAATCGCAGACAACAATGATATCATGCTCATATATGATGAAGTACAAACGGGTATGGGACTTACTGGAAAAATGTGGTATCATGAATACATTCCAGAGGCAAGACCCGATTTGATGGCTTTCGGAAAGAAGACTCAAGTGTGTGGCTTTGCAAGCACAAATAGAATAGATTTGGTCGATAACAATGTGTTCCAAGAATCATCTCGTATCAATTCCACTTGGGGAGGCAATTTGGTCGATATTGTAAGATCAAAGTTCTACATTAGATGGATGAAGGAAAACAATATTCTGGCAAATGTCAACAGACAAAGCTTGGTTCTCCAGAAAGGATTGGATTATCTCCAGGAGCAATATGGAGATTATGTATCAAATCAAAGATCCAAAGGGCTGTTTGCAGCATTTGACCTTCCAACAACGAGTATCAGAGATCAATTGTTGAAAGAGCTAAGAAAACAAAATCTGCTGATACTAAAATCGGGGACGAAATCAATTCGGTTCCGTCCACACCTTAACGTAACTTCAGATGAAATAGAAGAAGCGATCCAAAGAATAGAAAATGCAATCAGCAAACTCTAGACCAAAAGAGTTTTAAGATTTTTATAAAAGATTTTGTCAATATCTTCCTGTGAAAGTTCAAGCTCATTGCAGACATTGAGCTGACGTTGATAGATGGCAGTCCTCCACCCTCGGGGGAACATAGTAGAATCAGTTCCAAAGATTATCTTCCCAGTACCTTTTAACGAAATAATTTTTTCGAAAACTTCTTTCAGTGTGATTTTGTATGGAAGATATTCCATCCATTTATTGCTGCTACTACTTTCTGCATAAACATTGTCCAGATGGTACATGAGGAAGAGAAGCTCACGTAAATAGCCTGTAGCAAAATGAGCAAATAAAAATTTGATTTTTTGGTAATCGCGAGCGATAGGGGACACATCAGACGGATTCATGAATCGTAGATCCGCACTTTGTCCAATAGAAATGCCCATATGGTATGTAATAAGCAACTGGTTGTCTGCGCAAAATTCATAGAAAGGAGTAAGTCTCTTGTCATAGGCATGATAATAATGGAGTGGGGGATAAAGTTTAATCCCCCTGATATTCCATTTGGAAAATGCATCAACCATTAACTCATAAGCTCCTTCCTCCATAGGATTTATCATCAGATAGGGAATGAATCTATCTGGATAGTCTTTTGAAGCCAATTCTACAATTTCAGTTGAATTCCAGTCTGGGAGGATCAATGCTTTCTCAACATTGTTTGCATTCATTTCCCCTACCCATCGTTTAAGGAGTTCATTGGTGTCTTTGGGAGGGATTTCGAATTTGTTGTTTGTTCTTTTTGAAAAAAGCTCCGCCATCTCTTCAACAGAGTTCATTCCAGCCTGTTTTACCCTTTTTTCCATTCCTTTGTATGTGAAGATGTGTAAATGTGCGTCATAGATTTTTTTAGGAACAAGCCATTGATCGAAACGGGACATACTCTTCTGAAATGAATAGAACTTTAAACTGCTATCATATTGGCTAAACCATTACGTCCTTACAATTCTTCTTCATCTTCGTCATTAAAGTCGTCTTCTTCAAAATCGTCATCTTCCTCGTCTTCCAACACGTCGTCATCAATGTCTATTTCATCGTTTTCATCATCTTCTACCATTTCAGCTTCTGAATCATCAACGATTAGTGATGCGTACACAAGACGCTCATTTTTGTTCAATCGCATCACCCGGACACCTTGTGTACTTCGACCCATTACACGGATGGTATTGACGTTGACTTTGATGATTTTACCAGAATTGCTGATGAGGGAAATAGGAACATCCCGATCATCCGAAGGAACATAAAGGGAAACAGTTACATCCCCATTTTTTTCAGTTATCTTCATGTTCTTTACTCCGTAAGCCCCACGGTTTGTAATTCGGTATTTGCTGAGAAGTGTTCGTTTGCCGTAACCTTTTTCGGTCAATGTAAGAACTGCGGCTTCATCGTATTTGTCTTTGGGCACAGCGAATGCAGAAATCACTTCATCATCTTGATCCTTCATTTTCATACCGATTACACCTTGGGCAACTCTTCCTGTCAATCGTGCCTTCTTTTCCTCGAAGACACAGGCATTTCCAAACTTTGTTGCCATGAAGATATAGGAATCTCCGTCAGTAATGAATGCATCAGCTACTACATCCCCTTCTTCTTTGAATACCAAACATTTGATTCCTGTTTTCCTGATATTTTTGAATTTGTCCAAGGTTGTCCGTTTTATCATGCCGTTTTTAGTTACTGTGACCAAAACTTTGTCTTTCGTGAATTCGTCAACTTTGACAGGAACAATTTTTCGAACCAAAGAATTGACTGGAAGATATGTATGTAACTTTCTTCCCTTCTTAGTTCGTTTTTGCACTTCAATGACTTCGAAAGCTGGAATTTTATGAATGATCCCCTCTTCCGTAATCAATAGTAGATCATCTTTGTTGCTCGCCACTGTGAAGTCCAGCAATCTTTCATCTTCATTAAGTGGGACACCTATCACACCAACTCCAGCCCTGCCTTGAACCTTGAATGTTTCAAAGTCGATAGACCTGACATATCCTTCTGAAGTTGATGTTATCAGAAGGTTCCGTTCATGTAGGAGCGCTCGATCTCCTTTGAATCCAATGTCATCATACTCAAGGATGGTCGTTCTTCTTTGGTCAGGATACTTGTTTTTGATTTCAATTAGCTCCTCCTTGATGACTTCCAAACGTCTTGATCTGTTGTTGATGATGTTCAAGAGGAACTCTGCCCTTTCTCTACGTTTTGCTGCCTCATCTAGCAAATCATTTTGCTCGACCCGGGCCAATCTTGCCAAAGTCATATCAAGTACAGCTTTGGCTTGTAATTCGGACAGACCGTACTTTACCATTAAATTGGTCTGAGCTTCACTTCTGTTTTCAGAAGCTCGAATGAGGGCAATAATATCATCGATGTGGTTTGATGCAATAATTAGCCCCTCAAGAATGTGAAGACGGGCCTGTACTTTCTCCAATTCTTCTTGGGATCGTTTCAATACAACTTGTTCTCGAAAATCGAGGAATATAGACAACGCCTGCTTCAATGTTAATATCCGAGGTTTGCCATAAACAAAAGCCAATATTCTGGCGTGGAAGAGGGTTTCAAGCGAAGTTCGATTGAATAACTGTGCTTGGATTGTTTTTAGCGATTTGTCATCCGAATAACCTTCTTCAACTTCGATCTCAATCCTGATCTTTTCCTTGGAAAGGTCTCTGATATTAGAAATGCCCCGAATTTTGTTTTCGTTAATCAGTGTTGCAATTTCCTCGATCAAAGTGGTTTTGTTGACAAAGTAAGGAATTTCATCCACAACGAGTAAAGTCTCTTTGACCTTGTGCGTTTCGGGTTTTTCCACATGAATTCGAGATCTGACTCTGAGACTTCCCTTTCCGGTATGGTAGAGTTGCTCAATCCCCTTTGTGCCGACAATAAGACCACCTGTTGGAAAATCTGGCCCTGTAATGTATTCCATCAGATCATCGATAGAAATCAATGGGTTCTCAATAAGGGCTACGCATCCATCAAGAAGTTCTCCCAAATGATGCGGAGGAATATTTGAGGACATCCCGACTGCAATACCCTTTGCACCATTCAAAAGAAGGTGGGGAACCCGAACTGGAAGAACTGTCGGTTCAGTTTCTTCACCATCAAAGTTTTCGACAAACTCAACAACATTAGGAGACAAATCTGCCAACAGTTCTTGAGAAATTTTCTCAAGTCTTGCCTCTGTGTTGTGATTGATAAACCCGTTTGCAGTAAATGAGTGACATGAACTATCGACTCTGATTGAATACACTGTTTGTAAACCAGTATCCTCAGTCAGCACAATTTCATCGAACAGGTAGTAGTTTTCGGACAAATATCGAATCAAAACCTGGTCTTCCAAGTCCAAATAGTCATTCAAGTTTTCACTGAGAGATATCAATGATTCATAGGTATCTAAATTCTGTTGACAGATCCATTCAATGGAACTGTATTTGTGTTTCAAATAATCGCTTAAATATGGAATGAAATCGTGATTGTCATTCGAATTGCAAGAAATCAAAGAAGTCAGCCGTTCATGGTTTTCCTTTGAAACAAATCCGATACTTTCTTTAAATTTGATGAGTGAAGACTTGCTTTCAATGCTCAAATGGAATGATTCAGTAGGCTTATCTGCTACCACCTTCCCCGTAGTAATTCCAAATGCAAGCAAAACGGCTTTCAACTCTTGTAACAGTTGTTTGCTCTTGGCCAGAACAGTTAAGGAATTGTTTCTGAAGAGACCGGTTCCTTCGAAAATCCCTTGCAAAAACTTGCTGATCACGGTTTTTGGCGATTCCAGAATGGGTAAAGGTATTCGGCATGTATTGGAGAAATCAAGTCCAATATTTGTCATAAATTCTGAAAACTCATTATTTAAAACGTGAATTTCGTACAGTCCATTAAACCTTTGCTTATCAATTGCAATAGTAGGGAAGCTTTCAGTCAGGTATTGCTTCAATACTTCATGCTGCTCCATGTTCTTTAATTTAAAAGTCAGACCACTTGGATATGAAAGCTTGGCAGTTCCAATTGTGAAACCAAGCACATATGCAAGCTTTTCCGTTAATTCCTTTGGGAAAACAAAATCTGTTTCCATGTGTTGGACAAATTCGCTTAATTCACGCTTGTTCTGTGGAAATAAGCTTCCTGCTCTCTGTAGAACAACTATGTCACCTTTTTCGATTTCTTGGATTGTTTTCCAGGTCAACATAGGCCCTGTGTTTGTATTGACCCAACAGAGGATTGGATGATTTAAACTGCCAGAAATTGCATATCCCGAAGAAGTGGTGATTTTTTTAGTTTCATGAACACCAGAGTTAAACAGCTTTGTTGCCCTGTTCTTTTTCAATGAATGCGACAGGATTGTTATATCTATTTCTGCCTCCGAACCAGAAATATGCTCCTGTGTTTTTTGTTCATTAAATTTGAGAAGATAAATTGAATCGCCAGATAAGACATGCACCATGTCTTTGGCAGCAGATGTCTCTGCAAATCGAGATAACGAAGATATAGGGATCAGACCTTCGCTTGTCAAAACCAACGTATCACCAGTAACACAATACCTCATTGCAGCAGGTGGATAGCCATCGATGCTACCAAAATTTCCTTGACCTTCTACAAGAGGATAACGCAAAGACCAATCTTGTGCTAGCCTAACCAAGCTTTCATAAGTTCCTCCTGCATGAGGGTGGTATTTTCCGGTGACTTCACCAACAATTCTTGCACATTTTTTGAAGCTGGATCGATGAGTCAGTCCAAGCTCATGCATTGCATAAATGATTCTTCGATGTACAGGTTTGAGGCCATCACGAGCATCAGGTAAAGCTCGATCTGATATGACATAACGTGAATATTCCCCAAATCCGTATTTCAGTTCGTTAGTAAGTGTACTTTCTCTAATAAATTCTTCAGCAGCTGACATAAAAAATCACTCCATAATCAAAATTGCGGTTCATGTGTCCAGTTTTCCAATTGCGAGATTAAGTCTGAGGCTAGCATTGCTTCATCTTGTGACGTCATGAGTGTTTCTTCAATTTCGTCTTCTTCTTCCTCTTCCTCATCATCCATTTTTAGGGCTTCTTCTTCGAATGCGATGGTATAAAACTCTCCAAACTTAACATCTTCTTCCTCCTTGAAGACCTCTTCGTTGATGAACCGTTTCCGTCCCTGTATGTCATCACCCATCAGCTTGGTAATCCACGTCTCAGTCTCTGCACTGTCTGCAACCACTACTCTTTCTATTCGTCTAGTTAGGGGATTCATGACAGTCTCTTCCAATTGATCTGCGTTCATTTCTCCCAACCCCTTGAAACGTGAAACTGTAATTTCTTTGGTCGTCAAGTTCATTTCGGAAAGCCCAACCTTTAGAGCTTCCAAATCCCTGTCTGAAGTTAAATAAACATAAGGACGTCCAGATAGCTTAATTGACTTGGTATTAAATGCCACCTTATACAGAGGGGGGCGAGCCATGTAAACAAACCCTTCTTCAATTAGCGGTCTCATATGTCTATAGAAC
>JALUTL010000174.1:7548-13380 GCA_027016475.1 Candidatus Heimdallarchaeota archaeon | reverse complement strand
ACCGCAACCTGTTCCCCAAATGGGCCAGAGGCCAGTACTTCCCGGTGTATTTTTCACGCGAGAAAATTGAGAACGTGGCGGAGCGGGTGTGGGTGTTGAGGGGGAGGTGAGGGTGATCAGTTTAACTTTGGATGGAAAGGATGGTTATATATTTTTCAAGGGATTATTTCAAATTTATAGCGAATTAGGTCTTTTTGCTCTTTTTTAATATTTGGTGAATAACTGATTCTATAGGTTATGTTATACTCCCATTGTAAGCCTTTTCCCCTATTAACCTGTATTTTGTCAATTAATCTGCTATTGTCAACTGTAAGAATAGGTGGAATTGATAAATATTTTTTAGGGATGATTATAATGCGATGTGGTAATTGATTGTTCTCAGATTCTAAATGAGGTAATTCTTTAAGATATTTTAGGCCTCCAATGTCTATTTCTATCGCACCCTCTGAGTTAATAATGAAAAATGGATGTACCTTTTCAATAAGTTTAGATATAAATTTATCGCTATTAACATGTTGATAAACAAGATACTGCACATATCTGTTTAAACCGTAAATTAGACCTATAATTGTTGCAATTATAACCGCCCAATGATAAAAAGATTCAAGCGATCCTATAATCTGATATAATTTTTTATTTTACATGGTTCTCAAAAATTTCCTCATCACTTACCATCAGTGCCATTTTCAGTGTTTTATTGGAAATAAAACCGAGATATGTGATTTTCTTTTTGCCTGCATCAGGAACCACACTCAGAACGGCTTGAGCATTTCGCAGAAGAGCTCCTTCATCCTGTCCCCCAAAAATTAGACAGACGGCATGCTCAACCTCATCCAAAGGAGTATTTCCCTCGAAATAGACCCATGTGCCATCAGATTTGTTCTGTAAAATCCCCTTTTCTATTTTTCCGATGGAGGGTTCATTCTTTACTTCTCGGTTATGGAGTAGGGGAGGTTTGCTGTAGATGAATTGCGGGTCGACTTCTTTAATTAATTCGATGAGATCGTTCCTTAGCGTATCCTCACGATGTACAAAGTCATCTAGAAAGAAATCTGCAAGGGTAATCAAGTCCTTCTTCTCAACTCCACTAGATTCATCTCCTCCAACTTTCCTTAAAGAGCGAATTTTCATTAGAAGCTGTCTAAAACCATCTTCTAACAAAATTCTTGTATTTTCTTGCTTGAGTTCCCGGATTTTATTGGAATGTTCTTGCAGGGCCTGAATCAAATATTCCTCTTTTTCCTCTTCTGGAGCTTCTAATTCATCCAGTTCATCAAGTTTAGTACCTAGATCTTTCAAGAGGGTAGATTTGAGCTCGTAAAGATAAACCCTCATTACCTCTGCCTTAAGTTTGGAGCAGATGCGATCCATTTCTGCATATCTTGTCAGATAGTCATCCCGCCCATCAGTGATTACCATGCCCAGATTGATGGTTCGAACATGCTCAATTTCCAATGCGGTATCTTTTGCATGTTCTAAGGAATGTTTCAGATCTGCAAAAAAGTTTGATTCGCTCACCTGCTACGGTGGTGATTCAAGAATTTAATTATTGTCTTTTGCTTGATCCATTTTTGACAGGTTCACACATTCTTCCCAATCGATGGTTTCTCCAATTCGCAAGCTTCCATAAATTCCGTCATACCCCGGGGGATAAAAAGAGAATTCCCCTTTGTAAATTTGTTCCAAATTGGATAATATCTCATTTGGAATGGTTTTTGATGTTGGAAGAACCTTTTCCTGCCACAAATGAACTTCATCTATTACCTCCTGCAGAATGTCATTATAAATCTGAAACACGCGACGAGAGGATATTGACTTAATGCCCAATGAATAAGCTATGACCTCAACTAAAGGAATCATGGTCAGATATTTTCTTTTGGTGCCGACTTCATGTATTGGCCTGTCTTCTCCTTGTGTATTTCCTACCTCATAAACCCTTTGCAATACCCCTTTGGTGAGCTGTTGATTGCAAATGGGGCATATATTTCCTTCAGGCACATATTTGGGTGAGAAAAAGCAAAATTCGCCGGCCTTGTGAAGATATGGCTTTTTCCTGTTTTCACGATGACCGGTCAAGAAATAACGCCCTTCGGTCGGATGAAATTCACCAGTAAACGATACCTGATTGGATCTTATTGCATCAATTATTGACGAATAGGTTCGCCGGGATGCTTCAATCACAGTAAATTCACGGCCAATTCGGTTTAACGCACTTGAATGAGCGTCTGCATTTGAAATGAATGTCCTATTTCTTAATTCGGGAATATAATCTAGAATCAGTGGATCAGCACTAAGTCCAGTCTCAATAGTTTGGATTGATTCGGCAGCATCACCAAAAAAGTCTTTCAAATGATTTGCCCCGTTATTTCCGCCATAAACACCTTCAGGTGTCATAACATGTGCTGGAATAACTTCAATTGAAGAGTCTATGGACATAATTTCATGGATGTAGTCAGCCACTTGTTCTTTGTTGTCACAAGTAATGAATGGACGAGCCATTTTTTGAGTCAGAACACCCCAATTATTCAAAAGGTTGTTAAATTCATCCACGCTTGAGAAATCGGGAAAAAGGAACAGGACATGACATTTTGTTCTTCCACTCCTATATTCAATAGGTGATGTGAAAATAACTTCTGTTTGCAGCAAATATGAAGGTGGTGGGTATTCAGAAAGATCTAGGTCAAGTTTATGGATTTCCAATATTCGTTTGCGCTCACCCTCATTTTCATCAAATACGAATAATCCAGGTTCAATTTCAATAAGGTTGGATTTGAGAAAGTTTAGCCAAGGGAGGAATTGGCAATCACCAGTCCCCAACAGGTTTATCCCCTTAAACGGAGAAAAGACGGATGCTTCCAAAAAACGCTTCAAAAGCCTTTTTCTCTTTGTATTGGAATCACCCCCAGTTCCAGCACCGCCAGCGTAACCAGAATGGGCATGGAGGTCAAAGAGAAATCTCATGAGCCAAAAGCTTGAAAATTACTATATAACATTATTAGTGAAGACATGGTTAGGGGATCAGCCACAGCAACCAGCATCACCAGTGCAACCACCACACGCGGCACCAGCAGCCATCGCCAATAGATCAGCGTTAGGACTTGTAATGGAGAACCCAGACTTTTCACCTTCTGTATAGGAAACAGAAGCACCTTTGAGATATGGGAATGAGATGTGATCAATGACTACCTCTATTCCACTCTCATGGACTTCATAATGGTCATCCGAGTTTTTTCTGGTATCAAGAGCCATTCCGAATGATAACCCCGTACCACTGGGCTGAACAAACAATCGAAGATAAAGCTCTTTATTTTCCTGTTGTGCAATGACTTGTTTGATCATTTCCACTGCTTTGTCACTTAATGTGACACCAGGTCTTTCCAATGTTTCAGACGTCAAATCAGACATATCAAATCAAATATGGCTTTCAATAATTAAAAAGCCATCGATTGCGGATTTTCTTTTCTTCAGAACCTGCATTTGCATCCATTTTCGTCAATTGAGACGGAGCAGATTTCGGAGAACATAGACGGTCATGTGTGGATTTTCTTTCATTCTTCTTTTGAGGTAGGCGGTTGCGTCGTTTTTGTTGACTGCAAACGGCAGGTAAAGACGAACCTTCTTGCCGGCTTGGATCAGTTCCCGCTGCATTGATTTCATGGGAACTCCAAGCAATTGCTGAAATTCGTATTGATCGTCAGGATAGTGGTTGACAATCTCCAAGGCTTTACGTATTGTGTCTTTGTCATGGGTAGCTATTTCAGTGTAATGTCCATCCTCCAATAGCATCATTGCATATTCCAAAAGCTTTTCCTTCATTTCCCTCTTGTTCGTCAATGATATTTCAGGAGGCTCATTGTATATGCCAATGCAAATCCGAAATCTCCCTTTCATTCCTCGGAATGATTCAATATCTTCTTTGGTTCTGAACAGCCGGCTTTGCAGAACGGTACCAAAGTTGGGGTAATGGGGCAAAAATTTTCGATAAAGATCTAGGGTAATGTCTGTTAGTGAAGAATCCTCCATATCCATTGTGACTTGAATGTTTCTGCTTTTAGCTTCCTTAAGCAATTCGTCGAGCTTTTTCTCACAAAAATCCTGATCTATCAAAATTCCAAGGGCGGAAAGTTTAATCGATACAGTAAGGAATTCAGTCTTGTCATTTATCATTTCAAAGAGTTCCTTGTAGATGCTGACGGTATTTTCGACCTGATCGGTATTTGTGATGAATTCACCAAGCAGATCTAAAGTACAACGTATCCCTTCAGTTTCCCATAATTGAACTGCCTTGTCAATAGCAGGCTGAATTGCGTAGCCGCCGACATATGGGCGGGAAAAAAAACGGACAATGCTTCCCGGAAGATGGTCAACAATGAAGTCTTTCACATCCTATCAAAAGTTACTGCTTTTGTAAATCTAACTCTTAAAGCTTATAATTAAGCAAAAATTGTGGTATGGTTTTCATATGAACAAAATATCCAATGATAAATGCAATCATAGCCCCACCATGGTCAATTTTTGATAGGGAAATAATTTGAATGATTTGCATACCTGCATTCACTTTTACTCATCTCCCCTCCAAAACCTATATTTTGGAACGTACATGTTAAATTGTACAGGCCCAAAAGAGCCATTGTTTGGATTTGGGACTGTATGGACAAGGTTGTACAGGCAAAAAAGTAGTTCCAAAGGGGTTTGCCCGATGGGATAGCGGCGAAATCGTCTCGCTAAGTCGTCTGCTTCAGCGGCTGAATAATTTCCTATCGGAACTTAACGATGAATGTTTTACCCACTTAAGCAATCCAAATCACTTTTTTATAGCGTCCTATTTTACATGAACACATCAAAGGAAGCTGTACCTTGCTGTCTTTGTGACCGTTCAAGCTTGATTTTCTCAAATGCATCCAAGAAATCGCGCGGGGTTATCGAGTCCCTGTCATTTCGTATGGCAAACATACCAGCTTCAATACAGACATTCCTGATTTCGGCACCTGAGAAGCCACTTGATTCAGCCACAAGAACATCCAAATCAACTTCTTCAGCTAAGTTGAGGCCACGTAGGTGAACCATAAAGATCTCCTTTCTTCCTTCTTCATCAGCAGGAGGCACTTCAATCAGCCGATCAAACCGTCCAGGTCGCAAAAGGGCTGGATCCAAGATATCGGGTCTATTTGTGGCTGCGATGACTCTGACTTCACCCCGCGCTTCAAAGCCGTCCATGCTGGAGAGCAGTTGCATTAATGTCCTCTGAACCTCACGGTCGCCGCTGGTAGCAACTTCAAGCCGTTTTGAGCCAATAGCATCTAGCTCGTCAATGAAGATTATGCTGGGAGAGTGTTCAATGGCATACTCGAAAACCTCACGAACCAATCTAGCCCCTTCACCAATGAATTTCTGTACAAGTTCTGATGCAATCACCCGAATGAATGTAGCATTGGTTTCATGGGCAACAGCCTTTGCCAGAAGGGTTTTGCCGGTTCCGGGAGGCCCGTACAGCAAAATTCCTTTGGGAGGAACAACACCAACCTTCTCAAATAGTTCAGGCTTTTTCATGGGGAGCTCTACAACTTCCCTTATCTCTTGAATCTGTTTAGATAAGCCACCTATGTCTGCATATGTCTCTTTGGGTTTTTCAATAACTTCCATTGCCTGTATAACGGGATCATGAGTTGGAGGCAGTACTTCAACAATTGCAAAGGATCGTTGATTCAAGGCTACATTGACGTTCGGCTTTAAGTCGGCTGGATCAATTTTTGCGCTGACGTTGACAACCAATTGCGGGCCAGTGCTCGACTTGACGAGAGCCTTATTATCGCCAAGATATTCTATTAGAGT
>JALUTL010000174.1:0-7538 GCA_027016475.1 Candidatus Heimdallarchaeota archaeon | reverse complement strand
AGGAGGTGCACGTAACCGTTCCAATTCACTTCGAATGTTGTTTACCTCTCTCTGAAGTCTAAGACGTTCGCCTTCCACTACCTGCTTTTCTTTTTCCAATCGCCGAGTCTGTCTTTCCAGATGTTTTGTATAGCTTAAAAGGTAGGACGTATCTTGGCTATTAATCCCCAAGTTTTCATCTTCTGTCGGCATATCTCCTTAATTCAATATTATTTGGTTGCTTTTTAATATTTGTTTCCATAAAGCAACTCCGGAAACTGGTTGGAAGTGAAAAGTCACAAAGAACCATTTTCATTTTCAGGAGGTTCAAATTCCTCAATAACAGGAACTTTTAAGACCTGTCCAAGATCATTGGCAATATTTATTGCACTGGAAGGTTCTCTCCAAAGCCCCCAATTGATAAAGCCACCTTTCTCCCGTGGGTTTGGTGCCGTATTCGATACATGCTTCTGAACCTGAATGAAATAACCGAACAAGGGGTTTCCCTTTACAGAAAGCTGCTTTATCTCTTTTTTGGGAAATGTTCTCTTTCCAGGACGGAGAACGTTGGGATATCCACTTTCATAAATTATCTGTTCATCATCAATGTATATTTCACAGATTCCCTTCATAGCCCTCTTCCCGCGCATAACCAACCTAAAATGTGTAAAAGTGAAAACTGGAAGAGTAAAGACTAATAGAAACAATAGTGAAAGCAATGAGAAATTAGTGTCTATTACAAAGAACACTGACAGAAATACAAGAAAGACAACGATAATCAACCCTAGGTAATAGTTTGTCAGTATTCCGCCAGCCAAGGTCATTGCAGGAGTTCGTTCCAACTTCAAGGCATAGGTCTTCTGCAAAGATCCTACCTCCGGAAAATTTTGGAGAGAAATCCTTTCTTTGATTTCAGCTTCATTTTTTCTAATGTACTTAGATCATATTTGCTCTGGAATTTTTCCAATGTAGAAGACACATTGCCATCCTCTTTCCGCCTTCCGTTGATAATTTGTATTTCAACACGCCCAACATTGCTAAACTTTGTCTTCAATTGTTCTGCCATGTATTGGGAAAATTCTGTCTCTTGGTCAGATCCCTTTTCAATCAAAGGAAGGATTTCAGACATCTGTTTATTGGACACATAGGCTTCAACGTATTTTTTTGTTGGAGCGATAATTGAGGTATCGGGTGAATCATTGAAGAAAATGGCAACAGTCATGTCCAACTCGTAGTTGTCCAATGTTTTCTGTTCCATTTCAAACAGAGCATAATATGTAGTCATCTTATGATGAAGCAGAAGTGAGCCTAAATAACAATTCCTTTACATGTATATTCAGTTTGTAGATAGAGTGGACTGTATCGAGATAATGGGTCGAGAGGGCTCGACCTCAAACAATGGAGATTGGCGAACGATTTGGAAAAATTGGCCCAAAATGCGCTCGTCAAATTATGTATGTTTTGGTCATAAAAATAGTCTATGGGACAAAAGCGGAATTGTTGGACAATTTTGGACATTTGTGCAAATTGTATCTTTGAAAGGTATCATTGGTTTTTCGCGAACATATGAGCAGATGAGAAATGTAGGTTGTAGGAGATATGTTGACCCAAATTGCAAGGCTACAGTTTTCGTACTGATATAATGTAGTTCAGTAATCTGAAGAATCCCTTTTTGAAAGATATTTTATGTCCTCATGAACTACATACCCCAACGAGGAAAAAAGGGACAATGAAGGTTTATTGTCCGATTCAATCAAGGCCGCAAAAAGGGATATGTTCTGCGACCGTAAGAATTGCTCGCTTAATTCGATCAAACGCTTTGCGTACCCCTTTCCTCTGTATCTAGGATGTATTGCCAAACGATTGATCCACCCCCGTTGTCCATCATGAGTTATTATCACAGCTCCAACTAATGGATGCTGCAATTGCATCTCAAACGGGTCATCCCGTTCGTCTACAAGCAGAACAAGCCATGTAGGAGTCGTTTCGAGCCGATTGCTTAATGCCAAGAAGCTGTCCCTTCCCTGTGGTTTAAAGGGAAGTCCTGCTTCAATCCAAAGATCCACAAGTCTGTCATAAATCCACTTGCTCAAATCTTTAACAATCAGCGAACGCATGATGTTCACTACCTCAACCGGGCACCAGCACCATTAAAAACAAGAATCTTTTCGGTAGGAAGTGAAACTGTCAGTTCGTCTCCTATGTCCAATGTTTGTATTAAATCAAGTGCTTCCTGCTCATTGTAGAAAAGTGAATCACCATTTCCCAATGACAGTTCAAATTGGATATAAGTCCCCATAAATGCCTTATGCTTCACTTTTCCTGAAAAAACCACAGGGTATTGCTCATTTGCCTTAAATCCATCATAACGAGTCATTACAGTAACTTTATCACCAACATTTAGTTCAATTTGAGTTTCAAAGTGCTTTGTTATTGTAATTCCAGCATCTAGCTTGATAGTAACAGAGTTATTCTGGATTTGTTCTATTGTTCCTTCAAAAAGATTTGATTCTCCAATGAAGGTTGCCACAAACAAATTGTCGGGATCATGGAATATTTGGAAGGGCGTTCCCACCTGCTCAATGATTCCGTGGTTTATTACGGCAATTCGGTCGGAAATGGCCAACGCTTCTGTTTGATCATGAGTGACATAGACTACAGTAACACCCATTTTTTTAGCAATATCCCTAATTTCTGTTCGCAATTCTACTCTCAATTTATAGTCCAAGTTCGAAAGTGGCTCATCACACAAAAGAACAACAGGCTCAATTGCCAATGCACGGGCAAGGGCAACCCGCTGTTGTTGCCCTCCACTAAGTTGAGTGGGATATTTTTTCTCCTGTCCTTCCAATTGAACTACTTTCAAGAGTTCTGCCACCCTTTTGACAATCTGGTCACTCGGAACACCCCTGATTTTTAAACCAAATCCGATATTCTCTTCAATTGTCATGTGTGGCCAGAGTGCATAGTTCTGGAATATCATACCCATGTTTCGTTTTTGAGGAGGAAAATAGGTAATGTCCTTCCCATCAACCAGAACAGTGCCAGCAACGGGGTGTATAAAACCTGCAATTGTTCGCAACAGGGTTGTTTTGCCACAGCCGCTTGGCCCAAGCAACGTGACAATTTCAGCATCCTTAACATCCAAGCTTACATGCTTAACTGCATGGAAGTCATCGTAGAAGACATCGATATTTTTTAGTTTAAGTTCTACCATATTGTTTCACCAATTAGATTCCGGTCAAGGCTTCAGCTCTGTTCTTTAACAGAAGGTTGGTGCCGATTAGGCTAAGTGATTGAATTGCCATCAGAAGAACGCCAACCGCGGAGAACACGCCTATATCACCACCAGAAATGTCTGCAAGTTTCCAAACTATGTTTCCGTAGCTTTGTTTGTTGATCAAGATAAGAGTGGTGCTGACTTCGCTCATAGTATACACCAATGAAACCAATGCACCAGCAACAATATTCATCGCAATTAATGGAACGACAATTCCGAAGAGAACGCGTGGTTTGTTTGCACCTAAATTTTGTGCGGCTTCTTCAAGAACTTCGTCAGTCTGCTGCAATCCTGCAAATACAGCCCGAACTGTGAAAGGAAACTTTCTGACGGTGTAGCTAATTATAAGCAGGGTAGGTGGGAAAACTATCGGATTTAGCGTTAGTAGTCCCCAATTGCCAGGGAAGGATCCAAACATCCGAATGAAACCAATTCCAAGCACAACTCCCGGAATTGCAATTGGAATTGTCACTAAAGCGTCAAATGCACTTTGCCCAGGAAACTTCTTTCTATTAGCAACATAACCTGCCAATGTTGCCAAGATAATTATCAAGATTGTAGCAATAAAGCTATACACCAGAGTGTTTTTCACGAACAAAAGGAAACCACTTGATTCACTTGAAGCAAAAACGACCCTGTAAAAGTCCAAAGTGAACTGTCTGCTTCCGGGAGTGAAAAATGAGGTATAAAGAATCCCCATGTGCGGCAATGTCGATAACAAGAGAATAAAGACGAAATAGAGGTAGATCAGTACCTTTATCACAATTTTTGGATTGTAAGTTCTGAATTCTCCAGCTCTTCCTTTGCTGACCATAGAATACTCTCGGAGAGAAACATATTTTCGGAGGAACATGAAGCCAATGATTGCGGTTATCAAAAGAATTGCACCCAAAGCGGCACTGTCCTGAACAATTTCGGTTGTTTCCTGTCCTGCAAATATGTTGTCCTGAATATAGTATGTCATTGTGTTCTTGGCAATTGGATCTCCAAACGCTCCAAAAATAATGGGTGTTCCCAAATCCTCCAGAGCCAAGATAAAAACCAAAATGCTGCCCGAGATGATACCTGGCATGGCCAATGGCAACGTGATCTTTCGCGTAATGGTCATGCGGGAAGCACCAAGGTTCTCCGCACTTTCCTCCATTGAAGGATCAGCATTCATCAAGGAAGAATAGACATTCAAATAAATTAGAGTAAAGTAATGCAGAGATTGAACAAATATGATTGCAAAAAGACCTTCAAACACAAGCTTAATGCCAAAAAGGGGGGCGAGGAAAAATCGGTTTACAATACCCTGTTCTAATCCGAAAAGAGCAAAAAAACCAATTCCACTGACAAAAGGAGGAAGAATTAAAGGAATGAGAAGTAGTCCTCCAAGAATGGATTTGCCGGGAAACTCAACCCTTGCCATTAGAAATGCGGTGAAAATGCCAAAAATTAGAGAAAGTAGTGTTGTCATGACAGCAATAATCAGCGAATTTAGAATAATCCCGAAATCAAGTCCAGAAAGGGAAATAACTGTGATTCCGTCTTCTTGTTTCACTAAACGGATATAATAGTCATCACTTGAAGGAATAGGATCAAAAAATTTTGGGTTTGTGAAAAGAAACGTAAAGGCATCAAACCCAACAGAACCGCGATAGTAAACGGAATTGACCAGAACGAACAAAAGAGGAAAAACCATGAAAAATACAAAAAATGAAGAAATACCTAAGATGACCAGCCATGATAAAGGATCAGAAGAAAATTCTGTTTTCATTTTTTGAACGACGCGATTTATAGGAGAGCTTGGAGAGCTGTCGGTTTGGATCATGAAATGCACCTAGTTGAGCAAATTTAACCTGAAGTTGACGTTTTTAACTCTTGTTTTCTTGTGTTAGGTCAGAAACAATTTTACGAACACATCATTGTCTGCGGATTTTTCGTGCTTGATATACGGTGACAAATGAACTGAGCAGCCCAAACAGAACTCCCAACACATGAACAGAGACGTCTGTAACTTGTGTATTCTCGGAAATAAATGGAGAAAGCTCTTCCCGAATTGCATCCAATTTGGCATTGGCAGCAGACAACCATTCACTCTGTTTGTTTCTTCTGAACGATTGATCTGCGTTGAATTGGTCGTTCATGTCAATTGCATCCTGTTGGGTCATGGCAGGCTTTCCAAAATCTTTTCTCAATGTTTCAAATACAGTATCGGTGATGTTGCCGTTTTTCCAAGTGTTTATCATCAAGCCCCATGTGTCCCTGAGTTTGTTGTGGACATCCGTTATGGTTGATTCAAAGTGGAAACGCATGGGCTCTTCCAATGAAAGTGCAAGGGTTTCATTGAATGTAATCCCTTGATTCGCCAAAGTTTCATTGTAAAGCTTGTGTAAATCCGTTCGTTGCTTTCCAATTTCGGTGTCAAATGCGTCTACACGGATTGGAAGCCGGTTGATGCTTGTTTGCAGCCAAACAGACTGTCCTTCCTTTGAGAACAGGAATTTTAGGAATGCATTGGCTGCCGCAGGGTTTTGTGGGGTTTTGGCAAGGGCAATTGGATCACCGTTGACGATCGATGCGTTGGCAGGGACAATATATTCTGTATCAGGATTTGCCCTCATTGCGATTACTCCATAAAAGTCTATGGTCATCGCAACTGCTGTCTCTCCGTTGATCACAGAGGCACGAGTTTCTACGGATCCATCATAGATTTTACCGTTGCCGGCCATTTGGTACAAAATTTCCCAGCCACGTTCCCATCCGAACTTCTGGAGAATGATTTGATAGATACGGGTATTGCTGGTTGTACCGGGTGCATTCCCCATGCCAATATTTGGCTGGGCAACACTGGTGAAAAAGTCAGGGCTTGCCAAATCCTCCCAAGTTTTTGGTTTGGTCAGGTTTCGTTCCTGCAAAACCTTGTTGTTGACGGTAAAACCAAAGCTGGAAATGGCATTTGCAGCCCAAACCAGATCAGTACCATTGTAATGCTTCATTTCTGCACCCGCAAGTGTATCTTCCACTGCATCGTTGATGGCTGCAAGAACATCGGGGTCTGAAATGGGTGACACTGCGCCAATTTCTGCCAATGAGTTGAACAGAGTGGGGCCGCCTCCCCATCCTAGGCTTACACCAAATGACGGATTGGTCATTGCACGAGAAAATGCATCAAAAGTTGTTCCGGAAAGAAAATTGATTTGGCTTTCCGATGTAATTCCTACCTCTTGTGCATATGAAGACTGTACAAAAGCTTTGGCAAATGCAGTATAGATGTTGCTGTCGTGTCGTGTGACAATGGTGAGGGTGCTAGACTGATGAGGCTGAATGGTTTTCACATCAACGCTTTCAGCCACGATGGAGAGGTTGCCAAATGGCAACAGCCCGATCATGAAGACCGAAAATAGAATTATCAGTTTTCTATTCATTAGGAACCCGTAGGATTTTGTTGTTTAAAATTTTATGATTAAGTAGTAGACATTGAATGTTTTAATTTACCCCTAACTCTGTGATTAGTGAACTGTTCGTGTAGTGAAGATTATTCCACGCTTCTTCAGTTCTTCATCAAAGCGTTCTTTCGGAACTACCAACTCACCGGGAACTACACCCCTTTGAGATATCTCACCATTTGCAACCATTTGCCCAATGATGCTAATTGGAAAGGCAGTCGTACGGGCCATGGCCGAATAACCGGTTCGGCCATCATAGTAGTCAATTAATTCTTTGACAATGGCTGTCTGTTTCCCACTGATCAAGCCTGAAACAGTAATACGTACCAAGACAACATCTGGTTCATTTTTTGGAAGATGCTTCTGTAAAAGAAATTCTGAAAATTCCCTTGGTTTGACACCATCTATTGCCTTTTCATCCAAAAAACCGAATTCCTTTAGAAATTGAAAAAATTGCACATGCCCCTTGTATCGAATTGTCTTGTAGTCTAGAGTCTGAATTTTGTCGACATACAGCTTTGGAAGCATTGAAGTTCCGCCCGCTGTTTGGAATGCTTCAAGTTCGCCAAAGGGATCTTCAAATTTCAAATACTCCACTTCAGTCAATGATTCAACAGTCTGAATTTTACCGTCCCTAATTACAATTGCATCTTCTAGATATTCGTTCGTTAGTCCCCGGATAGAGAAAACCTGTTGGTATTTCAAAATGGTTTTTGGATATTGGGGCAGTCCTCCAACCCTGATATGGCAGGCTTCCAAACTGTCAAACTGTTCCATAATGCCTGCTGCGACAACATTCGCCATTCCTGGGGCCAAGCCGCAATCAGGAATGATGGTAATTTGGGCTT
>JALUTL010000173.1:1382-4704 GCA_027016475.1 Candidatus Heimdallarchaeota archaeon | reverse complement strand
CCCATTTTCTTCCTACAAAGAGTTTCGTTGAACCAGAAGTTTCTCTTCTGAACATTTAACATTTGAACTTAGGCTTCCGAACGTCATTGTCAGTACTACCATGTATAGATCCTGGAGATGGAGGGCCATGTGATTACATAGATCCTCCTTCCAATTGGTGATTTTGATGGAGATGGGTTAGATGAATTCGCCTTTACAATGTTCCAAAGGACAAAAGTGTTCATTGTTGGTTGGATCCCTCACTTTCAGGCAGATAGTCGCCTGGCCATTCGATCATCTTGGTGGAGCACAACAATCACCACTTCAACTACTGGGAAGCTCACATCATTAAGTTCTTCAAATAACATTGTTGTGATACACAAAACATGGATATTTTTGTTAACGACCATTTTCATAAGAAAGAAGAAACAAAGCAAGCAGCAGATTAAATCCTCCTATTATAGATAGGACAATGCTTCAAAACTATCTGAAAGACGAAGATGTCTCTGGATAAAATTTCATAATCATTGTTTTCATATTCATGGTAACGAGAGACGAATGGATTGCAAAAATTTTTGCCTTCGGTTTTCCGCATTTAAATAGTTAAATTGCAATTGATTTCCCGATGAATGTTCCACAAAGAACAATGAGCCTCGAACAGTACAAAATGGCCTGCCCATATTCCCCTGCATTGTTCCATCCCAAGGAAAATGAAATCGTTGAACCATTGTTGCGCCTAGTTGAGCGTATTTATGGAGAGAATATTAAAGTAAGGGATGAAAGGGATCTGGACTTCTACACGATCTTGATAGGAAATACCAGCGTTCAAGTTGACAAGACCAGTTGGAGAATCATCGGGTTTCAATCAAGGGATCTTCCTTTCTTTCCGCGCGAGCTTTTTGAATTGGAAGGGCTGGAGATATTGGAGCTTTATTTTCTTTCGTGGTATCCCATAAAAACAGAAATATCTGACATCAAATGTGCAAGGCTTGCTACTCTTAATTTGGGAGGTAACATAATCCTTGACCAATCCTTGTCAAAGCTTTCGATGGTTACCTCGTTGCTTCTCGATCCTACCGAGTGGACAGACGAATGGTTTGATCCATCCCCTTTCACAAACCTTCATCTCCTTTCAGTTTCAGGAGTAAAGATTCATAGCAACAAACTTCCAGAAGGCTTGTGCCAGCTCCATTTAAAGGATTCGATTTTGAAGCTCGGCAAGGAAACACATCTCTCGCTTTCAATGCTGGTTCTCGATTATTGCAGAGTCAGAGGAAACTACAGGAATCTTGGCCTGACCTTTCCGAATGTGGAATCGGTTGGGTACAAAGATGACAACATCAAGTCATTCATTCATTTGGCTCTTCCTTCATTTCAAATTTTGCAGGAGTTCACCTATGTTGCTCCAAAAAGATATAGACTGCCTTATCCATTCAATGAGAATGTCAAGGTGAATTGGATCAAACAAGAAACCATTTATTTTGATTTCTGAATTAATTTGCAATTATTTTTGAAACTTCAACTTGATGAATTCCAAGAAGAAGAGAAAGACAATCGATATGGCGATCACCTGCAGCCAATTTACAAAGCTGATTGGTTGAGTATCAAACAGGGAATTGAGGAGAGGCACATAGAGAATGAGCAACTGAGCGAATATAACCAGAAAAATAGAGACAATGAACAGCCTGTTTGTGAAAAAGTTCATTCTCCATAATGGCAACTGGCTTCTGTAGCTGATTGCTACCATTACTTCCAATGCCACTACCAAAGTGAGACCAAAAGATTGGGCGTAGGCAATGCTATCATGATCCAATGTTATCCATTTGCTGGAAGGGCCCAAAGCAAGGTTGAATACTAAATTCATCAAAAGTGCACCAACCGAACCTATTACAACCATTTTGGCGATGTCCTGCCTGTCAATGATCGGACTGTTGGGTTTCCTCGGCTTCGCCTTCATCATTGCCTTGTCGCGTATTTCCTGGCCCAATGCAAGAGCAAGAAAACTGTCTGTAACCAAGTTAAGATACAATATCTGAGTCTCCGACAGGATGACTAGTTCCCTTGCCAAAATTGGTGCAACAACTGCAATTAACAGGAATGAAATCAAAATTGCAAACACCTCAATTGTATTGGATGTAAGCAGATAGTTGGTGAATTTTTGGATGTTTGATGTAATCCTCCGCCCTTCTTCTACAGCGTTAACGAGAGTGGCAAAATTGTCATCCATTAGGATTATATCCGAACTTTCCTTGGCCACATCTGTTCCTGCAATTCCCATCGAGACACCAACATCTGCCTTGACCAAGGCTGGTGCATCGTTCACTCCATCACCGGTCATCGCAACGATCTCGCCCCTTTCCTTGAAAAGCGTGACCAGTCGAAGCTTGTGCTCCGGTGTCACTCTTGCAAATACTTTAACTGTGTCAAGAAGTTCTACCAATTCATGGTCTTTCATCCGATCAATTTCAACACCAGTAAGGATCTCAAGACCCTTTCCATCAACTATCCCCAACTTCCCAGCAATATTGAAAGCAGTATTGGGATGATCTCCCGTGATCATGACAACTTTGATTCCTGCTACTTTGCACCTTTGAAGAGCGTCGAAGACTTCTGGCCTCGGAGGGTCAAGAAATGCCAAGAATCCCAAAAAAGTCAAGTCTGCCTCCAATTGCTCCATATCCAAGTCTTCAGAGATTGTAATATTGTCTTGCAGTTCCTTTTGTGCTAACCCTACGACCCTATAACCTATTGATGTCAATTGATTAAGCTTTTCACCTAAACTTTTTCTCAGTCCATCATCCATTTCGTGTAGAACGCCAGAATCATCTAAATACTTTGAACTCCGGTTAAGTACAATATCTGGGGCTCCTTTTGTTGCCAAATTTCTTCCATCATACACTGACATCATCTTGCGGGTTGAATCAAAAGGAAATTCATGCTGGAAATTAACTTGATGAAAGTCAGGGAATGCATCGATAATACTCTTATCCAAAGAATCTATGTTGGCGGTTCCGTTGTTCAGATATGGACTGACCACAAGGTTCAATGCTTTTCTCAAATGATCTGGCACATTTTCAGGAGTGTACCTTGACGATGAAATCACTTCAGAAAGAGTGAGTCTGTTCATGGTCAATGTCTCCGTTTTGTCAGTCGCAACGAGAGTAACTCCTCCCATAGTTTCGATGGCCTGAAGCTTACGGATAATGGCTTTTTGTCTGGCCAGCTTCTGTACCCCTATCGCCAAGGTAAATGTCAGGATGATGGGCAATCCTTCAGGTATTGCTGCAACAGCGACGCTGATACCTACAATTATCAAATCCAATATGGTTTCAATTCCAACAGC
>JALUTL010000173.1:0-1372 GCA_027016475.1 Candidatus Heimdallarchaeota archaeon | reverse complement strand
GTAATTCCTATTGCAATCAGAACAACTGAAACTACCAAGATTACCTTGGCAAGGAAAGCACTCAAATCTTCCAATTTTCTCTGTAATGGTGTCTGAAATGTTCCAACACTTGAAACCAATTGCGAAATCTTACCAATCTCTGTATTCTGTCCAGTAGCCACTACTATCCCTCGTCCCTTCCCAGAGACAACCAACGTCCCCATGTACGCCATATTTCTCCTGTCTGCAAGCGGAGTTTCATTAGGCAAAGAGACAACATGTATGGAAACTGGAACCGATTCTTCAGTCAGCGCAGATTCGTCAATCCGTAGGTTACTTGTCTCAAAAACCCTTAAGTCTGCAGGAACCTTTTCGCCTGCCTGTAGTTCCACGATATCACCCACAACAAGATATCTGCTTTCTACGGACTCCATCCTTCCGTTCCTAATCACATTCGCCTTCTCTGAAACCATTGTCTGTAGTGACTTGACTGCTACTTCAGCCTTCCATTCCTGATAGAAGCCCAATCCAGCATTCACAATCAAGACAAACACAATAACAACTGTATCGAAGTAATACTCGATCTCATTGACTCCTTCAGTTCTCAGTATCGCCAAAACCAATGTTACTAATGCTGCAAAAATCAGAATGTATATGAGGATGTCATTGAACTGATCCACTAGTATCTTCAGCTTTGATTTCTGAGGAGGTTCAGGCAGCCGGTTTTCACCATGGATACGGAGTCGTTCGATTGCTTCTTCATTGGAAAGCCCAGCCTTCAAGCTAGATTTTAATTTGCCTGCAATCTCAGAGGCATCAAGGGAATGCCACTCGGAATCCGCCATCGATTTTCATCCAAATTCCACTTCAATTAACCTTATTGTCTGAGATATGAATAATAGGACATTTGATTAGCTATACAGGGCAATCAATGCATACCATTCGTTTCAACAAATTTTGAAAATTATAGAAATTTGTTTTTAATATAGAGTTTGTTTTTCTATTCTATATACATCATTTATTGACTAATCAATCACGCAAACCAAAGCGATCCTTCAGTTTTTTCAGCAATATCCTGGCATTTTCTTCGTCTAAAGCATCGATAACTTTGTCCAAACCATAAGTATTGATGATTTTGTCCATACCATATAATTCAATTAATTTTTCAAACCCGTAAGCTTCAACAAAGGGCTCTATACCAAAGTCTTCCACCATTTGTCTTGATGTTTTTTCTATCACAGACATACTTATCCCCATTTTTCTATGGAAGATACAATTTTTTCGTAATTGACTATGGTTGCCAACGATAAATACCTTTCTCCAAAATCTTTTTGTTTTAACAGAAGTAGGTCAACAAGTTTCTCTTTTTTTTCAATTTCCGATGCAAATATAT
>JALUTL010000172.1:10996-13493 GCA_027016475.1 Candidatus Heimdallarchaeota archaeon | reverse complement strand
AGTTCTCTGGTTATGGGTCTCCTGAGGACACAAATGCTAGGTTGAAGTACCTTTTGGCGCATGGTGAGACTGGTCTCAGCATCGCATTTGATTTTCCTACTCTTCTGGGTTTGGATTCTGATGACCTGTTCCGTATCGCTCAAATTCGCCGGCACCCACAAACAGGGGAGATTATTTCACTTGCTCTCCCTCCAAGCAGTTTTGCAGAACTTCCTCCAAAAATATTCGAACTCTCATCGCTTGAGACACTGACCATCAAAAACAATCCCATTGAATTCATTCCTGACCAAATTGCCGAATTGAAGCAACTGAGAACTTTGGAGATTGATGGCGGAAAAATCCGCCAGATCCCTGAAACTTTGGGGCAGTTATCCCAACTTCGTGTATTGTCACTCTCAAGCAACAAAATCAGCGCAAAGACAGTGCCAACTTCATTCGACCAACTTAGGTGTTTGGTGTCTCTTGATTTCTCAAAAAACAGATTCAAGAAAATTCCCGATGCCATTTTCAACCTCAAAAATCTTCTTACCCTCAACCTTTCCTACAATCAAATAAAATCTATTCCTGAACGAATCAGAAATCTGGTTTCTTTGATCCACCTTGACATTTCCGCAAATTGGATCACGCAACTTCCATCTTCAGTATTTGAGTTGAAAAATCTTCAAGTTTTCATTGCAACTCACAACAGCATTAAGGAATTGCACTCGAATATTTCGAATCTTCAGAATCTGACGATACTTTCATTGGGTAGCAATGATATAGAAGAAATCCCTTCGGAGTTTGGAAACCTTCGTAAGTTGTCGAACCTGTTTCTTCCATCCAATAAAATTTCCAAAATTCATGACAATGCATTCACGCATACAAAAAATTTGGAAATAGTCATTCTTACGCAAAATCCAATTCCTCCCCCAAACATTGATGATGGGATCCCTCAATGGCTCTTGGATATTCCTGAGAACGCAACTCTGCTTTTGTCTTGGGATCATAGGGTTATTAATGAAATAAAACGGATTGCAATGATTTATGGAAAATATTTTTCTGACCTTAAAAATCCTTTCAACCATTGACTTGCAGGTCGTTTGAGGGCAACGGCTTTGAAATCAATGGGTACTTGCTGCTGCATCTGAAGTGGTCTCTTGCTATTGACTTCCCCAATTGTTTTTGAGGTGCGTTAAATGGGATGGAGAATGCATCTTGGATACTTTGGGAAAATCGGAAAAAATATTTTCTGATCTTCTTTCAATTTAAATATGGAATTCCAAAGTTCAAAAAATATGTATTTTCTAAGACTTGATCCTGAAGAAAAAATTGTTCAATCGTTGTTGGAATTTATAGAAAACCATGATATTCCCTCTGGCTTTTTCATGGGAGTTGGGGCAGTGAAGGATGCAACACTCAGATATTTCGATCAGCAGACAAAAGAATTTGTGGAAATGGAGTTTGTGGAAGGAATGGAAGTTACTGCATTAACTGGTAACATTTCAACAATGAGTGGTGAACCTTACATCCACCCTCACATCGTATTGGGGCGAAGGAACTTTTCGACAATTTCCGGACATCTGAAGGAAGGAACTGTCGGCCCGACCTTGGAAGTTGTATTGGTAAGTGGTGATGAAGCGATAGGAAGGAGGTTTGAACCTACAATCGGGCTGAACATCTTCTCTTTCGAATAGAAAATTTTCTTGTGTATGCTTGTACCTATTAAATTTAAATTGGAGCATTTTCCGTTTCATTCTGAAAATAGATTGGAATTGATTGCATCTTGATTGGAACATGTAGCACTTTTCAATTTGGGTTTGATTCCATCGAATCTCTATTGAAGTGAAAAATGGTGGGGGATTTCCCATCATCTCAAAATTCACATTCAAAGACGTGTTGTGCATGGGCTTAAATAATCAACATTCCACCTTGTCTTATGGCTAAGCTAGTGCCTTATTTACTGGTGAAAAACAGCCTCGAAGCCATTGAATCCTACAAGAAGGTCTTTGAGGCGGAATTGGTTGACCACAACAAATTTACACCCGAAATCGGAAAGCAGATGGGGCTCCCTGACGATTTTGACTATGAACACTCTACCATGCATGCCTCCCTTAACCTGTTGGGAGATCCCATCTATATGGCTGACAGTCTGGCAGAAGCCTCAGGAAGACGCGTAGAGGTATTGATTGAAGCAGATTCACGAGACCAGATTGAAGGAATCTATAAACGCGCTTTGGAAAATGGGTATAAACCAACAATGGAGTTGCAGGAAACCTTTTGGGGAGCGGTTTACTGTTCATTTGTAGACCCATTCGGAATTGGATGGCAGGTCAATTACCAAATGGAAACTGAGGGGTAAGATGGAGCGCATCTATTTGCATTATGTTCAGACTCCTCTAGCCACTTTTGTTGCTGGGGTGTTTGATGGAAAATGTTGCCTTTTCGAGTTTGCTGACAGACGATCCCTGCAGCACACTCTCGAGAAAAAGGAAAAGGCACTTGGTGCGCAGTGTGTCCA